>JBHHTO010000231.1:0-4045 GCA_046753425.1 Rhodothalassiaceae bacterium
TGGCGGCGCCTCATCGGTCAGGGCGCGGCGGCGCTCGCCTCAAGAGACGGGCGGGTGGCGCTGAGCCTGCCGGCGAACGCCTATGCCGTCTATCGCGCCGAGGCGACGATATCGCCCCCCGCCGCGGCGCCCGATCTCGCCTGCGCCGGCACCGCGCCCGCCGGTGACGGGGCTCAATATGTGGCGGTGGCGAGTTCGCGCCGGGACCCCCTGCGTGTGCGTTTCGCGCTGCAAGCGCCCGATGGTGCGACGGTTGATCTCGGCACGGATGACAATCCGCCCTATCGCATCGTCGTCGATGCCGATCGTGTCGCGTCCGGCACCGCGACGACGGTTGTCGCCACGGCGGAGGACCTCGCCGGCCATCGCGTGACGGTCCGCTGTCCGCCTTGAGCGAACAGGTTACCGCAGGACGCGACGGCGCCGGAAAATCAACCCTGTACGAGCTTGGCCCCTGGCCCGAAATGCACTCATGGATTCCCGGCCCTTGCGATCCTGCGGGCGGGGAGCTGAATGCGGGCGGTCGGCCGCCGGGCCTTGGTGCTTTCGATGGCTTCCCCGAAGTCTCTGGCGATGCGCCGGTCGCGCGTGAGCCACGCGAAGCTGCGCCCGACGGTGGGGACCGGTCAGCGGCGGGTGTCCTCCATACCGGCATCCCTGCCTGAGGCAAGGAACCCGATGAACCAGTGCTGACGGGGCTTGAGTCCATCGACCGGTGCCGGATTTACACGGTCATTCGCTGGCGCATTTACATGGTCATCCGCTGCCGCTCCGGCCCCGCCGTCTGATCCATTGACAACCGAGCCAGGGCGGTGTGCCTACCTTCCCTGCGCCGCCCTCGGCGGCCCTGCTTCCTGTTCGCGGGCGGGCGGCCCGTATCCCCCCGGAATCCTGTCGCCGGCAATATGGCGGCTGGGGCGTTTCGCCCCATCCAGCGCCGTCACCTTGCGATGGGCCCGCGCTGACAACACCCCCTTCCATCGGCGGCGAAAATGCTCTAGAGCATGCCCCGCGTCGCGGTTCCGGTGCCAAGCGGCGGTGCCTGGACGGCGGTCCGGCGGCCGGGCGGCGCTTGCGCGGCCGGACGGACCGGAAGCCTGTCCGGCGACAGGATGACAACAGCGGTGGCGGTCTCATGGATCTGGTTCTTCTCATCATTCATCTGGTGCTCGCCTGCGCGCTCGTCGGCGTCATCCTGCTGCAGCGTTCGGAAGGCGGTGCGCTCGGCATGGGTGGCGGTCCGGCGGGGCTGATGTCGGCGCGCGGTGCGGCCAATTTCCTCACCCGTCTCACGGCCTGGCTGGCGGCGGCCTTTCTTGCCACCAGCCTGGGACTCGCCATACTGGCGAGCGAGAGCCGCAACGGCCGCTCGATTCTCGACGAGGCGCCGGTAGAAAAACCGGTGCCGCAGGACAAGGCGCCGGCAGAGCCGCAGGTTCCGGTTCCCGACTGATCCGTCCGCCGGCGGGCGGCCCCTCCGCTCCGGGGGAAAACGGGGCAGCCCCGCGGCGGGCTCGCGCGGGGGCACCGAGTGTGACCGAATCTTTCCTCGAATCCAAGCCTGTCGCGCGGGCGGCAGTGGAGTATAGTGCGGCTCCATGACGCGGTTCATCTTCATCACCGGCGGCGTGGTCTCGTCCCTCGGCAAGGGTCTTCTCTCGGCGGCGCTCGGCGCGCTGCTGCAGGCCCGTGGCTACAGCGTCCGCCTGCGCAAGCTCGATCCCTATCTCAATGTCGATCCGGGGACGATGAGCCCCTATCAGCATGGCGAGGTCTATGTCACCGACGACGGCGCCGAGACCGATCTCGATCTCGGGCACTATGAGCGATTCACCGGCGTGCCCTCACGACGCACCGACAATGTGACCTCGGGCCGCATCTACCAGGGAATCATCGCCCGCGAGCGGCGCGGCGACTATCTCGGCGGCACCGTGCAGGTGATTCCGCACGTCACCGACGCGATCAAGGCGTTCGCGCTCGCCGAAACCGACGATGTCGATTTCGTCCTTTGCGAGATAGGCGGCACCGCAGGTGATATCGAGAGTCTTCCCTTCATGGAGGCCATCCGGCAGCTCGGGATTGAACTCGGTCCGGACCGGAGCTGCTTTATTCATCTCACGCTGGTGCCCTATCTCGGTGCCGCGGGCGAGCTCAAGACCAAGCCGACGCAGCATTCGGTGAAGGAGTTGCGCGGCATCGGCATCGCGCCGCAGGTCCTCGTCTGCCGCACCGAGCACCCGATCCCGGAGACCGAGCGCCGCAAGATCGCGCTTTTTTGCAATGTGCTGCCCTCGGCGGTGGTGCAGGCGCTCGATGTCTCCTCGATCTACGAGGTGCCGATCGCCTATCATGCCGAGGGCCTCGACGTCGCGGTGCTGAAGGCGATGGGTCTGCCGGCATCGGAGGAGGTTGATCTCGGTCGCTGGCACGAGATCGTCCATCGCCTGACGAATCCCGAGGGCGAGGTGACGATTGCCGTGGTCGGCAAGTACACCGGGCTCAAGGATGCCTACAAGTCGCTCGACGAGGCGCTGGTGCACGGCGGCATCGCCAATGGCGTGAGGGTGCGCACCGAATGGATCGAGGCCGAGCTCTTCGAGCAGGGTGACGCCGTCTATCGCCTCGAGGAGGTGCACGGGATTCTCGTTCCCGGTGGCTTCGGGCATCGCGGGACCGAAGGCAAGATCGCGGCCGCCCGCTTCGCGCGCGAGCACGGCATCCCCTATTTCGGCATCTGTCTCGGCATGCAGATGGCGGTGATCGAGGCAGCACGCAATCTGGCCGGGCTCGCCGGCGCGGGCTCGACCGAATTCGGCGCTCCCACCGAACCTGTGGTCGGGCTCCTTACCGAGTGGGCGACCGACGCCGGCATCGAGATTCGCGAGGCCGAGATGGACCTCGGCGGCACCATGCGGCTCGGCGCCTATCCGGCGGTGCTCAGGCCGGGCAGTCGCGTGCGCGCGATCTATGGCAGGGAGAACATTTCCGAGCGCCACCGCCACCGTTATGAGGTGAATATCGCCTACAGGGAGCGCCTCGAGGCGGCGGGGCTCGTCTTCTCCGGCATGTCGCCGGACGGCCGGCTGCCCGAGATTGTCGAGATTCCCGGCCATCCCTGGTTCATCGGCGTGCAATTCCACCCCGAGCTCAAGTCGAAACCCTTCGAACCGCACCCGCTTTTCGCCAGCTTCATCGAAGCCGCGCTGCGGCAGAGCCGCCTCGTCTGAGCCTCGCGCTCCGGGAAGGGGCGGGCCGGGCGATGCCGGCTCAGAACGGGAACAGGATATCGTAGAGCTGCTGGCCGTAGCGCGGCTGCTGCACGTCGGTGAGCTGGCCGCGGCCGCCATAGGAGATGCGCGCCTCCGCGATCTGGGTGTGGCGGATCGTGTTCTCGGACGAGATGTCCTGGGGCCGCACGATGCCGGCGATGAGCAGCTCGCGCACCTCGAAATTGACCCGGACCTCCTGGCGGCCCTGGATCACCAGATTGCCGTTCGGCAGGACGTCGACGACGATCGCCGCGACCTTGAGCTTGATGTCCTCCGAGCGGTCCACCTCGCCGGTGCCGGCGTGGCTGCTGCCGCTGCCGAAGCCGGCGAGGGCGCTCGGATTGACGGCATTGGGCAGCACCTTGCCGAGCTTGCTTTCGAAGCCGAGGAAGTTGGTGAGATCCGCCTTCTCGCTGTTGTCACGCGAGCGCTTGGTCTCGTTCGCGATCTGGGCGCTGTCGCTGATGTCGATATTGACCGTCAGGATATCGCCGACCTGGCTTGCCCGCTGGTCGCGGAAGAAGGCCTTGGCGCCCACCCGCCACAAAGAATTGGCGCCGCCCGCCGGCGTGCTTTCGTCGGGCAGCGGGATGGACAGCGAGCGCGGCCTCGGCGGCGCCTGCACATTCTGGATGGGGGCGAGATCGGGGGCCTTGCCGATATTGGCGATACGCTCGCCGATGGCGCAGCCGCCGAGCGCGAGGGCGATGCCGGCAACGGCGAGGGTGCGGGACAGGGTGGTGAGCCGCCCCTGGTGCCCATGTCCGCGGAGCTGA
>JBHHTO010000232.1:0-4037 GCA_046753425.1 Rhodothalassiaceae bacterium
GAGCGGCGCTCCCTCGGGATCGCGCTGGGCATGGGCGATCAGGCGCAGGGTCGCGGGTTCGGGCGAGACGCCGAAGGGAAAGAGTGTCACCGTCGCCGCATAGAAGGCAAGGACAAGGCCCGCGGCACCGCCCTGGGCGTAGGCGAGCCGGATGTCGCGGCCAACGAGAGCGAAAAAGGCACGCATCACAAGGGTGCTCCGGCGGCGGACGCCGCCCTTGCGGCGTGGGGGGCGAGATCGAGCCGCTGCCCGACAAGATCGAGACGATGATGCGTCGCCACCACGGCCATCCCGCCGGCCGCCAGATGCGCGTTGAGAAGGCCGTAGAGCCGTTTTTCGGAGGCGGCGTCGATTGCCACCGTCGGCTCGTCGAGGAGCCACAGCGGCCGCGATCCGAGACAGAGCCGGGCGAGCGAGACGCGTTTCTGCTGCCCCGCGGAGAGAAATCGCAGCGGCAGATGCCGCAGCTCGGTGAGGTCGAAGGCCGCAAGGGCGGCCTCGACATCGGCTTCACCGGCACCGAGATAGGCGGCCCAGAAAGCGAGATTGTCGTCAACGTCGAGCGCCGGCTTCAGCGCCAGCGCATGGCCGACATAATGGAGGTCCTCGGCGCGCTCGGGCCCCGCCGGCGCGCCCTGCCAGAACAGTTGCCCCGCCGCCAGCGGGATGAAGCCGGCGATCTGGCGCAGAAGGCTGCTCTTGCCGCTGCCATTGGGGCCGGTGACGATGAGGAGCTCGCCCGGGGGCAGGCTGAAGGACAGCCCGCGAAAGACGGGCTGCCCGCCGCGGCTGCAGGCGAGATCGCGCACGACAAGCCCCTGCTGAATGTTTCCGCTCATGGCGGCCACCATTGGCAGCCGTGACCCCGCTTTGGCAAGGGGCAAGGCGCGCGTCGCTCAGGGGGCGAGCAGCGCGATGGCGATCATCAGTACAAGGGTGCCGCCATAGGCGCAAAGCCAGAGCAGCGCGACGAGGCGTGCGAGACGGGGGGCAAAATGGCGTCGCTGCATGGCGGCCTCGTCTGTGCCCGCATGCGGGCAGCATCATCGGGGGCGCTGTCGCGCCCGATATGGGGACGGGCGCGCTCACATGCCCTGCAAATCCGCTTGAGCGGTTTCGTGAGTCGCCACCGGCCGGGGCGCAAATCACCTTGAGACGGAGCGGATTTTCTTGCATTAAGCGTCCCTGTTTCTCGTCCCGACGCCCGTAGCGGACGCCGGCGCCGGCCTCGCCCCGCGACGGCGCCCATATTCAGGAGGTCTCATGTCCACCACCGGCAATGACACGCTCAGGACCCGCGACACGCTGATCGTCGGGGACCGGTCCTATGCCTTTTTCTCGCTCCCCCGGGCCGCCGCGGCGATCGGCGACATCGCGCGCCTGCCTTTCTCGCTCAAGGTCCTGCTCGAGAACCTGCTGCGGCACGAGGACGGCAAGACGGTCACGGTCGAGGACATCCGCGCCCTCGTCGCGTGGCTCAAGGAGCGGCGTTCGACGCGCGAGATCGCCTATCGGCCGGCGCGGGTGCTGATGCAGGACTTCACCGGCGTGCCGGCGGTGGTCGATCTCGCGGCCATGCGCGAGGCGATGCAGGAGCTTGGTGGCGCCGCAGAGCGGATCAACCCGCTGGCCCCGGTCGATCTCGTCATCGACCATTCGGTGATGGTCGACGCCTTCGGCCGCAAGGACGCCTTCCGCATCAATGTCGAGAAGGAATACGAGCGCAATGGCGAGCGCTACCAGTTCCTGCGCTGGGGCCAGCAGGCCTTCGACAACTTCCGCGTCGTGCCGCCGGGGACCGGCATCTGCCACCAGGTCAATCTCGAATATCTCGGCCGCAGCGTGATGACCCGCACGGCGGACGACGGCACGACGATGGCCTTCCCCGACACGGTCGTCGGCACCGACAGCCACACGACGATGATCAACGCGCTCGCCGTGCTCGGCTGGGGGGTGGGCGGCATCGAGGCCGAGGCGGCCATGCTCGGCCAGCCGGTCTCGATGCTCATCCCCGAGGTCGTGGGCTTCCGGATGACCGGTCGCCTGCCCGAGGGCGCGACCGCCACCGATCTCGTGCTGACCGTCGTCGAGATGCTGCGCCGGAAGGGTGTGGTCGGCAAGTTCGTCGAATATTTCGGCGACGGCCTTGCCCATCTCTCGGTCGCCGACAAGGCGACGATCGCCAATATGGCCCCCGAATACGGCGCCACCTGCGGCTTCTTCCCGGTCGAGCAGGCGACGCTCGACTATCTGCGCTTTACCGGCCGCGACGAGGACACGGTGAAGCTGGTCGAGGCCTATGCCAAGGCGCAGGGCATGTGGCGCGACGAGACGACGCCCGACCCCCTCTTCACCGACGTGCTCGAGCTCGACCTTTCCACCGTGCGACCCTCGATCGCCGGTCCCAAGCGGCCGCAGGACCGGATCATGCTCGGCGACGCGGCCGGGGCATTCGAGGCCGCGGTGCCCGAAACCTTCGGCAAGGCGCTCGACGATCCGCGGGTGCCGGTCGCCGGCGAGGAGTACGATCTCGGGCATGGTGACGTGGTGATCGCAGCGATCACGAGCTGCACCAACACCTCGAATCCCTCGGTGATGCTGGCCGCCGGTGTGCTGGCCAGGAAGGCGGTGGAGCGGGGCCTCACCGTCAAGCCGTGGGTCAAGACCTCGCTTGCCCCGGGCAGCCAGGTGGTCACCGACTATCTCGAACGCGCCGGCCTGCAGGACGCGCTCGACGCGCTTGGCTTTGAGCTCGTCGGCTATGGCTGCACCACCTGCATCGGCAATTCCGGGCCACTGCCCGAGCCGATCTCGAGCGCCATTCGCGAGGGCGATCTCGTCGCCTGTTCGGTGCTTTCCGGCAATCGCAATTTCGAAGGCCGCATCAGCCCCGACGTGCGCGCCAACTATCTCGCCTCGCCGCCGCTCGTCGTCGCCTATGCCATCGCCGGCACAATGCGTATCGACCTCGCGCATGACCCCATCGGCACCGGTGCGGACGGCAAGCCGGTCTATCTGAGGGATATCTGGCCGAGCTCGAAGGAAATCGAGGACATCGTCGGCGAGGCGGTCACCTCGGCGATGTTCAAGGGGCGCTATGCCAATGTCTTTGCCGGCGACGAACACTGGCAGGCGATCCGGGTGCCGGGCAGCCTGACCTACGACTGGAATGCCGGGTCGACCTATGTCCGCAAGCCGCCCTTCTTCGAGAAGATGGCGCCGGAACCGAGTCCGCCGCAGGACATCGCCGGCGCGCGCCTGCTCGCGCTTCTCGGCGATTCGGTGACCACCGATCACATCTCGCCCGCCGGCGCCATCGGACCCGATTCGCCGGCCGGCAAATATCTCCTCGCCCATGGCGTCGAGCGCAGGGACTTCAATTCCTACGGCTCGCGCCGTGGCAATCACGAGGTGATGATGCGCGGCACCTTCGCCAATATCCGGCTCCGCAACGAGATGGCGCCGGGTACCGAGGGCGGGGTCACCATCCATTACCCCTCGGGCGAGCAGATGGCGATCTACGACGCCGCCATGCGTTACGCCGAAGAGGGCGTGCCACTCGTCGTCGTCGCCGGCAGGGAATACGGTACCGGCTCCTCGCGCGACTGGGCCGCCAAGGGTACGCGGCTTCTTGGTGTCAAGGCGGTGATCGCCGAGAGCTTCGAGCGCATCCACCGCTCCAATCTGGTCGGCATGGGTGTGCTGCCGCTCGAGTTCAAGCCGGGCGACGATCGCCGCACGCTTGCCCTCCGCGGCGACGAGAGCTTCGCGCTCGCCGGCCTTGCCGGCGGCATCACGCCGCGTCAGGACGTGGTCTGCCGCATCGGCTATGCGGACGGCACGAGCCGCGAGATCGCGCTCACCTGCCGCATCGATACCGAGGACGAGGTCGCCTATTATGTGAACGGCGGCATCCTGCACTATGTGCTGCGCCGCCTCGCGGAAACGATCTAGCGGCGGCCGAGGGTGGGGGACTTGGCAGACGCGATTTTGCGTTTTACTTGTGTTCGCCTGATGGTCTGACGGAGGACGCGGAT
>JBHHTO010000233.1:0-4001 GCA_046753425.1 Rhodothalassiaceae bacterium
CGACCCTGCGCGCCGGATTCGCGTCGCTCTTTCGCGAGCACGGAATCGCCATCGACGCCGGCGATCCGCGGGCGCTCATACTCTTCCCCGAGATGGATCCGGACACCGAAGTACCGGAAATCTCGACCGCCTGCTGGGAGAAACTGGGCGTTTCGCCCGACGACATGATGTGCGCGAGCGCGCGCATGGTGGTCAAACGCAAGGGCGCCGCGCATCCGGTGGTGCTGGCCTGCACCCTTCTCGCCTATGACCGGCGCTTCGAGCTCGGCCGCACGCTCGCCGCGGCGGCGCGACCGGTGGCCCTCAATCATCCCCATTGTGCGAAATTCTGCGTTCTCGGCGGCGGCTCCTGCAGCGGCTGAGGCCTGCCGCGCTCAGACCGGACCCAGGGCAGCGATCCGCGACTCGAGACGGGTGCGAAGATCGCGCGCCAGCGATTCGAGGATGCGGTCGGCGACGCCCGCTGCCAGCGGTTCCTCGGCACCGGCGAAGGCTATGCCATGCACCCGCGCCAACTGGCTGAAATAGTCGATGAGCTCCGCCGCCCGCGCATCGAGAATCTGCCGCTCCTTGTGCGGGTCGAGTCGCTGTGCCCGGCAGAGCCGAGCGAACTGGTCCGTGAGCGCGTCGAGTACCGGAACGGCCATCGCCGCCACCGCATCGACAAAGCGCATCAGCCGTGTGTCAGGGGCAAGCCCCTGCGGCAGGTCGAGCGCCAGCTCAGGACAGTTTGCCGTCGCCTCGAGCGAGCCGATCGTTTCGCGCACGAACCCGGCCAGCGCCGCGGCCACCCTTTCGGGCCGCGCAATGTGCCCCGGACCGGCCAGGATATCCGCCCCGGAATACTGTCTGCGCTGCTTCGCCATCACCCCGACGCTCCGGTTTCTCACACCACGAGTCTGGCATGACCCCGCCCGCGCCACAAGTGCGACGCCGGGCGCGGCAATCCGCCCTAATCCGCGATGGCCAGCGCGAGTGGCGCGTATCCGAGCCCGTCCGCTCCCGCTCCCGCCTGGATGCGGCCGATCTGGCGCCAGGTCCGGCTGTCGAGGACGGCGATCTCGCCGCTGTTCGTCAGCGACACGAAGAGGCGCCGGCCGTTGGGGGCAAAGAGCGCGGTCACGGGAATGCCGCGCGCGCCCTCCGGCACATCGAGCGCCACCGTGGCGACCACCTTGCGCGTCGCGGTGTCGATCACCGTCAGACTGTCATCCCCCGCGTTCGAGGTCACCGCAACACGGCCGTCGCGAGACAGGGTGACGCGGATCGGAATCCGTCCGGTGGCAATCTCCGCCAACCGCTCGAGACTGTGCGCATCGAGCACCACGAGGCGATCCTCGCCGCGCGCCGAGACCCACAGCTCGCGCCCGTCGGGCGTGATCGCGATGCCTTCGGTCTGCGGCCCCACCGGGACGACGCGGATGGTCTTCCGTGCCTCGAGGTCGACGACCGACACCGAATCGCCGCCGAGATTGGCGATAAAGGCGCGGCGTGCATCCGGCGCCAGCGCCACCATGTGCGAGCCCCGCGCCTCCGTGGCGATGGCGGCATCGATGCGTCCCTGCTCGCTGTCGACAAGGAGAAGGTGTCCGCTGCCCTCGGCGGTGACCAGAAGGTGCCGTCCGTCCGGCATCCAGACGATCCCGTGCGGACGGCTGTGCGGTGAAATATCGATCACCCTGAGCGGCGTCGCGGTCGCGATATCGAACAGGCTGATGCTTTGGCCGCCCTGACGTCTACCATAGGCGACCACCGCCGCCCGGCTGCCGTCCGGCGACACCGCCACCTCATGCGGCCCCTGCCCGGTCGGCCGGGTGACGACCATCTCGCCGCGCGCGAGATCGATGAAGCCGACGCTGTCTGCCTCCTTGTTGCCGACAATGAGCGTGTCCGCAGGTGCCGGCAGAGGCAGGACAAGTCCGAACAGAAGGAGAGCGAGGGCGAGACGGCAGGCCATAACCTTCTCCGCATCGCTCCTGACGGAGCGGGAGCCAGCATGCAGCGCGGCGCCGCCGCTGTCCAGCCGCCTCAGCCCGCCGCGGGCGCGTCCCCGAGACAGGCGTCGATCGCGGCCAGATGCCGGGCCTTCGCCTCGTCGTCGAGAAAGGCTCCGGTAAAGCTGTTGCGGGCAAGCTGCGCGAGGTCTTCGCGCGAGAGCCCGAGCGCGCGGGCAACGGCGCGGTAATTGTCCGCCACATAGCCACCGAAATAGGCGGGATCGTCGGAATTGACGGTGGCGCGAAGCCCGAGATCGAGCATCCGTTTCAAGGGGTGCGCCGTGAGCTCGTCCACGACCCTGAGCTTGAGATTGGACAGCGGACAGACGGTGAGCGTCATGCCGAGATCGCGCAGGCGGGCGACGAGCGCATCGTCCTCGAGCGCCCGATTGCCGTGGTCGATGCGCGCGACATGCAGGATATCGAGCGCCTCGCGCACATAGTCGGGTGGGCCTTCCTCGCCGGCATGGGCAACGAGGTGCAGGCCGCGCTCGCGTGCGGCGGCAAAGACGCGGGCGAATTTCGACGGCGGATTTCCGACCTCGGACGAATCGAGCCCGACCCCGAGAAGGCGGTCGAGATAGGGCTCGGCATGCTTGAGCGTCGCGAACGCCGCCTCCTCGTCGAGATGGCGCAGGAAGCAGAGGATGAGGCCGGACGAGATGCCGTGGCGCCGCGCGCCCTCTTCGAGTGCGGCGAGAAAGCCGTCGGCGACGACGGAGAAGGGAATGCCGTGGTCGGTGTGTGTCTGCGGGTCGAAGAAGACCTCGACATGGCGCACGCCGTCCGCCGCCGCACGCGCAAGATAGGCGAGCGCCAGATCGCGAAAGTCCTCCTCGGTGCGGAGAACGTTCGCGCCCTCATAATAGATGTCGAGAAAGTCCTGGAGATTGGAGAAGCTGTAGGCGGCGCGCACTTCCTCGACGCTTCTAAAGGGAATGGGGACGCGGTTGCGCCGGGCGAATTCGAACATCTGCTCGGGCTCGAGGCTGCCCTCGAGATGAAGATGCAGCTCGGCCTTGGGCAGGCCGCGAATGAAGTCCGACTGATCGCCCGTCACCGTCATTCCCTCACTCCCGAATAACGTCCGGAGGCCCCCGGGCGGGCCTCCGCAACGGTCCGGATTGCGTGCCGCCCTAGAAGCGGGCCTTGACCTCGAAACCCCACAGCGGCGGTTCGTTGACGAAGCCGGTGAGATTGTTGAAGTCGATGCCGCCCTTGAGCTTCGTCTGGTCGGTCACATTGCGGCCGAAGACGGCGAAGTCGTACTTCCCGTCGGCGACGAGATAGCCGAGCCGCAAGCCCCCGATGAACTCGCTGCCGCTGTGGAATTCGAGCGAGTCATAGAGGAAGAAGTTGCGGTCGCTGTTGTACGCCCAGTCGGTATAGAGATAGATCTCGCTGTCCGAGGACACCGGCTGGCTCAGCCGCGCCGTCCAGTTGGCGATCCAGCGCGGCGCCTGCGGCAGGCGATTGCCGTCGAGCTGCGCCAGCCCGCCGACGAGCGGGTCGGTGACCGTACAGGCGGCGCAGACCTGGGTCCGGAGATCCGGGTCGTTGAGCTTGGTGAAGTTGTAGCTCACGCCGGCGGTCAGCAGCAGATGACTGTTCACCGCCCACTCGCCGTCGAACTCGAAGCCCGAGCCGTTGGTGTCGCGGGCGTTGATCAGGCGGTTGAAGTTGGCCGCACCGCCGACCGCGGTGAGCTGCTGGTTGTCCATGTCATAGACATAGGCGGACAGATTGACGCGCGCCCGGCGATCGAGCAGCTCGGCCTTGAGGCCGCCCTCAAAGGAGAGGATGGTCTCGGTGCCGGCCACCGTCACCTCGTCGCCGAAGAGCACGCGGCCCTGGATCGACGGCGCCCGGAAGCCCTTGGCGACGCGCGTATAGAGCGTAACGTCGTCGTTCAGGTCATAGCGCAGGCTGGCGTCCCAGCTCACGACATCGTCCTCCGGGTGGGCCTCGGTCGGCGGTAGCGGGCCGACGCCGAGGAAGGCCAGG
>JBHHTO010000234.1:0-3953 GCA_046753425.1 Rhodothalassiaceae bacterium
CGCACAGGGTTCGCTCAACCAAACGCCGGCTGCGGGCGCTCCTGAATTGTGCTAGACTGCCCGCAGGGAGCGATGGAACTGTGGAGAAGGAGGCGATGGCATTTACGGTCCGGGTGATGGTGTCGGCTTGCGGCCTTGCCGCGCTTCTCGCGCTGCCCGCTGTATCCGGGGCCACGGCGCAGGCGACCGGCAGCCGGGTCAGCTCGGCGCCGCCTTTTCCGCTGGCCCGCATCCGCTTCGACGAACCGTCGGAGCTGGGAAAGATCCGCAAGGCGCTGGCTGATGGCGAGATCGACAAGGCGCGCGCGACCGCCAATGATTTCCTCGCCAGCGATCCCGCGCCCGAGATGCGCTATGTCGGGCTCAACGCGCTCTGTGCGGTGGAGAGCGCGGCCAGGAACTGGTCGGCGGCGCTGGCGGCCTGTAACGAGGCCATTCGTGTCCGCCCCAATCACTGGATGGCACGCAATACGCGCGGCACGGTCTTTTACCTCAGCGGCGATGTGGAGAAGGCGCGGAGCGATTTCCGCAAGGCCTATGATCTGGTGCCGGGGAAGGGCGGCAACAGGGATATCGTGCGGCACAATCTCGCCCTTGTCGGCGTGACGGTCGGGGACGGCGGAAACAGCTAGACCGTGCCGCCCGCTTTGACGCCGGGCAGGAAGGCGGGACCCGGACTCATTTGCCATTTGCGGCTGTGCTGCCACCGGGCCGCAGGCCCGCCCGGCTGGTTTCTGTCCGTGACGCGGAATGACACGCGCGCGGGCGCGCCAATTGTTATTGTTATCGAATTGGAAATATATTGCTCCTAAACCAAATAAATTGATCCTAAACCAATGTGACTGCCCGAAGGGAACAGGCAGCAACCGGCTGATGACAAAACACCAACTTTCCGCTGCCCTCCAGGCGTACTCCGAGGGCTCCCTCTGTGTCAGCGCGATCGAGCCTTGCGGCAAGGACACGATTCCTGACCTCCATCCAATCGAGATCTTTGATCAATACTGGCACGAGCTGGCGGGGGGTGGCCTGCCGCATCGCAAGGCGCTCACCCCCGCAGCCATCCCTTCGCTCCTCAAGTGGCTGATAATCCTGGAACAGGGGGGCACGCCGCAGCACCCGACATTTGTTGTCCGCCTGCAGGGAACGGCCACCCAGGTGCTCAGCGTCGGCAATCTGACCGGCCGCGAGCTTGCCGATTTTACCGAGGGCGACGCCTATCGCAGTCGCCTCGCCCTCTTCCTCGACGTGATTGCAGGCGCCACACCGCGCTATGGCCGAGCGATCCTGATCTCGCCGAACAATGCCAGGATCCCGATCTCGGTCGGCATCTTTCCCTTCTCTACAAACGACCCGGCGCTTCATCACCTCGTGGTTATCGCCGCCCCCGATGACCCGGAGCTGCGCGCTGCGCTCTGACCCCGGCACGGGCGTTTGCGGCACAGCAGGCTGACCCAGTCACCCTCGACCTGCCGGCGCTCGAGGCAAAGGCCGTGGCGCCTGTAGGCGGCGCATAGCTGCGTCTCCTGTGTTCGCAGCAGACCCGAAAGGATGAGCCGCCCACCGGGGGCGAGAGCGCGCGCGAGCGATGGCGCCATGGCGATGAGCGGGCCGGCGAGGATATTGGCGAACACCAGGTCGAAGGGGGCGGCCGCGCGGAGCCGGCGGTGCGCCATGCCGGGCGCAACGAGCAGGGCGAGCGCGGGGCCGCGCAGATCGCGCCGGACGGCGTGCACGCGGACAGCATTTCCGCGCGCCGTCGCGCGCGCCACCCGGATGGCGACGGGGTCGATATCGCTGGCGAGCACCGTGCGGCCCGTCGCCCGCGCCGCGGCAAGCGCGAGGATGCCCGATCCGCAGCCGAGATCGAGAATGCGGCGGGGCGGGGGGCGCCTCCTGAGCAGGTGATCGAGCAGAAGAAGGCAGCCACCTGTGGTGGCGTGCTGACCGCTGCCGAACGCCTGCCCCGCCTCGATTTCGAGCGCGATCCCGGCATGCGGCCTGCGGTGGCGGTCGTGGGAGCCATGGATGAAGAAGCGTCCGGCGCGTACGGGCGCCAGCAGCTTCTGGCTCTCGCTCACCCAGTCGCGATCGGGCAGCGGCTGCAATGTGACCTCCGAACCCGCGTCTTCGAGGAGCGCACCCAGCGCCTGTTGCAATGACGTGAGCAGAGCGGCCGGTGGCCGCTTCGTGAAGGTGGCGGTGATCTCCCATTGCCGGCCGTCGTCACAGGCGATGCTGGCGACGGCGGGCGGCTCCGGCGCCAGCGCGAGCCGGTCCTCAAGGGCCGACTCGGCGTGCTCGCGCAAGCTGGCCGGGATGCGAAAACAAAGCTGCCAGCCGCTCATGCCGGGGTCACGAAACTCGCGAGCACGCGCTTCTCGCCGCTGTGCTCGAAGGCGATGGTGAGCTTGCCGTCGTCGATGGCGGTGACGGTTCCATAACCGAACTTGTCGTGAAAGACGCGCTGCCCGGCGGCGAAGTCCCTTGCCGCAGCATGATTGGGATCCGTGCGCGCGATGAAGCGCGCCTGTTCGCGGTCTGCAAGGCCGCCCTTCTTCGGCGTGTAGCCGCGTCGCCGCGCCCGCTCCCAGCCGGGGCCGCGGGAGAGCTCGACGTCGTAGCCCTGATAGGCCCAGCCGGGGCCATCCGATGCGGCCTTGGCATGCCCGCCGCCATAGAGCCCGCCGGCGATGTCGCGCTCGACATGGGCGGCATCGAGCTCGTCGAGAAACCGCGAGGGCAGTGTGCTCTGCCATTGCCCGTAGATGCGGCGGTTGGCCGCAAAGAGGATGACCGCGCGGGCCCTGGCGCGGGTCAGCCCGACATAGGCGAGGCGGCGCTCCTCCTCGAGCGCCGGCGTACCGCCCTCGTCCATGGCCCGCTGGTGCGGGAACACGCCCTCCTCCCAGCCGGGCAGGAAGACGCAGTCGAATTCGAGTCCCTTGGCGGCGTGCAGCGTCATGATCGAGACCTTGTCGCCGCCGGCCGCCTCCTCGTTCTCCATCACGAGACTGATATGCTCGAGGAAACCGGCGAGGCTGTCGAAGGCTTCCATCGCGCGCACGAGCTCGGCGAGATTCTCGAGCCGTCCGGGGGCGTCCGGCGAGCGGTCCTTCTGCCACATCTCGACATAGCCCGATTCCTCGAGCACCAGCTCGGTGAGCGCGCTATGCTCGAGCCGCGCCGCCTCGGCGCGCCAGCGGTCGAAGTCTTCCAGCAGGGCGGCGAGGGTGCGCCGCGCCTGCGGCCGCAATTCCTCCGACCCGACGAGCTGCGCCGCGGCGCGGGTGAGCGGAATTTCCTGTGCGCGCGCGAGTCGATGCAGGCGTTCGAGCGTTGCTGCGCCGAGGCCACGCCTGGGTCGGTTGGCGATGCGTTCGAAGGCGAGATCGTCGTCGGGCTGCGCGACGACCCGCAGATAGGCGAGGGCGTCGCGAATCTCGGCCCGCTCGTAGAATCGTGGTCCGCCGATCACGCGATAGGGGATGCCGATGGTGACGAGGCGCTCCTCGAATTCACGCGTCTGGTAGCCGGCACGCACCAGGATCGCGATCTCGCCGAGCGCGTGCCCCGCGCGCTGCAGCGCCTCGATCTCCTCGCCGACACGACGCGCCTCCTCGTCGGCGTCCCAGACCCCGACAATGCGCACCTTCTCGCCCATGCCGGCATCGGTGTAGAGCGTCTTGCCGAGGCGTCCCCGATTGGCGGCAATAAGGGTCGAAGCGGCGCCGAGAATGTGGCCGGTCGAGCGATAGTTCTGCTCGAGGCGGATGAGGCGGGCACCGGGGAAATCGGTCTCGAAGCGCAGGATGTTGCCGATCTCGGCACCCCGCCAGCGATAGATCGACTGATCGTCGTCGCCGACGCAGCAGATGTTGCCCGAGCCGCGGGCAAGAAGTCGCAGCCACAGATACTGGGCGACATTGGTGTCCTGGTACTCGTCGACGAGGATG
>JBHHTO010000235.1:0-3933 GCA_046753425.1 Rhodothalassiaceae bacterium
CACCGGCGACGCCTGTTGCACCGGCGACGCCTGTTGCACCGGCGACGCCTGTTGCACCGGCGACGCCTGTTGCGCCGGCGGCGCTCTTGGCACCGGACGGCACGCAAACACAGGCAAACGATACGAGCACCGGGACTGCGCCCCCGCCCAGTCTGCGGCCCGACCAGCCGGCGGGAAGCGTCCAGCCTGCAACCGCGAGACCCGGCGCTCACGAGACGGCGGCCGCACCGGCAGCGAAAGGCGACAACGGATTCGGCCAGGCCGGAAACGGCCCGTCGGCAGCGATGCACGCACCGACCGGAGGCGTCCCGGCGCAGGGGGCAGCGCCGTCCTTCGCCGAACAGCTCGCGGCCATGCGCACCGGGACCGGCCTGCCGACGCAACCCGCACCGGGCAGCGAGGCCAACCCCGCTGCCACCCCGAGCGACGCCTCGCACGGCGGCAGCGATCCGCTGGCGGGCATGAAATCCTTGCCGGTTCCGAATGCCCCGCCTGGCGGGAGCACGCATGGTGCGGGCACAACGCCGTCGCCGAGCATGCCGCACACGGCGCCCGCACCGGCACCGGCCGTCCCGGTCAGCCTCGGCATCGCCAAGGCGCTCGCCGACGGCAAGAGCCGCATCACGGTGCGCCTCGATCCGCCGGAGCTCGGCCGGGTCGAGGTACGGCTCGACTTTGCCGGTGACGGCACGGTGCGGGCCATGATCCGTGCCGATAGCCATCACGCGCTCGAGCTTCTGCAGCGCGATGCGCGCCATCTCGAGCGCGCGCTCACCGACAGCGGCCTCCGCGCCGATTCCGGCAGCCTCAGCTTCTCGCTCAACCAGAACGGCCAGCAGCATGCGGACCTTGCCGGCGGCTCCTTCGGCGGGCGCCACGGACACGACCCGGCCGGCGGCGAGGCATCGCCCGACTCGCTCGAGACGGCAGCCGACCCGCTCGTCGAACCTGCCCCCGAGCAGCTTTACAGCGGCACCGCAACCGGTGGCGTCAACCTCGTGATCTGACAACAGGAAAGACCCGACAGATGGAAATCAACCCCGCAGCGCCCCTCGTCAGCCAGACGAACACGACGGCCGCGGCTGCAAGCACGGCCCAGGGCAATCGGCTTGCCGACGATTTCGACACCTTTCTGACGCTGCTCACGACACAGCTCGAGAATCAGGATCCGCTCGACCCCACCGACACCAACGAGTTTACGAACCAGCTCGTCGCCTTCGCCGGTGTCGAGCAGCAGATCCGCACCAACGACAATCTCGAGACTCTCTCGGGCATGGTCGCCTTTGCCCAGAACACGGCGGCCGTCAACTTCCTCGGCCGCGAGGCGACGGTGCGCGGCAACAGCGGTGAGAATCTCGGCAACGGCATCGGCTTCGCCTATGCGCTGCCCACCGCCGCCGAGGATGTGAAATTGCAGGTTCTTGACGACCGCGGGCGCATCGTCTTCCGCGAAGACGGGGCCACCAGCGCCGGGACGCATGATTTCGTCTGGCCTGGCACCGACAATCTCGGCAATGCAGAGCCCGCGGGGACGTACCAGATCCGCGTCGCGGCCGAGGACGCGAGCGGCAACCAGATTCCCGTCCAGACATTCGTACGCGGCGTCGTCTCGGAGGTCGAGACGAGCACGTCAATTCCGGTCCTTACCGTGAGCGGCAACCAGGTGCCGCTGCAGGACGTCATCACGGTGAGGGATCCGTCATGATTGCGGCAGAAGCCCATCCCGTCCGGCCCGCGGCATTCCATCCGCGGCAGGCAGCAACGAACCGGGCGGCCCTGTCCGCCCCTGACCACCAGTAAAGGAGAGCATCATGGCTTTTGCAGCTTTGGCATCCGGTGTTTCGGGACTGAAGGCCTTTACCGAAGGTATCGGCATCATTTCCGACAATATCACCAATGTGAACACGGTCGGCTACAAGGAGACGCGCAACCGCTTCTCGACGCTGGTCACCGAGACCCAGTCGATCTCCCGCTTCTCGCCCGGCGGCGTTGCCTCGCGGGCGCGGACGCTGGTCAGCGAGCAGGGGCTCCTCACGTCCACTGCCTCGCAGACCGATCTCGGCATCGACGGCCAGGGATTCTTCGTCGTCAAGTCGGCGCCCTCGGCCAACTCGCCGAACGGCGTCATCCAGTTCACGCGTGCCGGCAGCTTCGCGCCCGACGCGCAGGGCTTCCTCAAGAACACGGCGGGGCTCTTCCTGATGGGCTTCCCGATTGACCAGAACGGCAACATCCCGACCAATCTCGGCGATCTCGATACCCTGGTGCCGATCAATGTCAGCGGCCTCACCGGCACCGCCGAGGCGACGTCCGAGGTCGGCCTGCGCATGAACCTGCAATCCTCGCTGACGGCGGCAGGCGGTCCGGTCAACGCCGGTGATCTCGCAAGCGGCACGGTGCCCGCCAATTTCGAGCAGACGATCACCGTCTTCGACGCCCAGGGTGGCAGCCAGGAGCTCACCCTGGCGGCGATCAAGACGGCGGCCAACACCTTCCGCTTCGAAATCTTCGCCCAGGACCCGACGGCGATCAATGTCAGCGCCTCACCTCCCGGGCTGATCCTGTCGGGCACGCTGCAGTTCAATTCGGACGGCTCGATCCAGCAGTTCAACGAGGACTTCCCGACCTCGACGGTGATCAATCCCGGTGCCGGCCAGCCGATCATCCCGAACGCCCCGCTGACCTTTGCCAACGGCGCCGGGACCACGAACATAGATTTCGACTTCGGCACCTCGGGCGACAAGGACGGCATCACGCAGTTCGACAGCGTCTCGACCTTGATCTCGAGCTCGGTCAACGGCGCCGTCTTCGGCAATGTGATCGGCGTCAATGTCTCGGAAAGCGGGGTCGTCACCGCGCTTTTCGACAATGGCCTGTCGCGGAATGTGTTCCAGCTTCCGATGGCCACCTTCCCCAATCCGGACGGCCTCACGCGCCTGCAGGGAAATGCCTACGGCCTTTCCGATTCGTCGGGCAATTTCTCCATCGTCCTGCCGGGCACCGGCGGCGCGGGAACCATCGCGCCATCGACGCTCGAGGCCTCGACGGTCGATCTTGCGGAAGAGTTCGCCGATCTCATCGTCACCCAGCGTGCCTTCTCGGCCTCGACGCGGATCATCACCGCGGCGAGCGACGTGCTCGAGGAGCTGGTCCGCGTCTAGCGGAGGGTGCCTGACGTTGAGGAACACGGAGGACGGGGCCGGGCGGCGCCGAGACGCCACCGGTCCCGCCCCGCCCGGAACCCGTTAACCTAGTTTGTGGGGACATTAACTTTGCCCTTTAGCGCTTTTTTAAAACGGTCGCGTCTAGCCTCATCCTCGCGAGCCTGCTGGAGAGCGACACAGATGAATCATGCGAGCAACCGCAGTGTCAGGCACGTTATCGGCCCGACCGGTGAGCCCCTGACCGTGGATGATCTTCCGCCGCCCAACACCAAGCGTTGGGTGATCCGGCGCAAGGCCGAGGTCGTGGCTGCGGTGCGCGGCGGCCTGATCACGCTCGAGGATGCCTGCAAGCGCTATTCGCTCTCGGTCGAGGAATTTCTCTCCTGGCAGCGGGCCATCGACCGCAACGGCCTGCCCGGCCTGCGGGTGACGCGCGTCCAGCAGTATCGCGAGAATTCGCTCTCGAACTGAATACGCGCCGCTCCCGTTGCTGGCGATAAAACCCGGCAAAATCTGCCTACATTAACTCCCTCTTTACGGACCCGACCCTAACGTTGCGTTCACCAAGGGATGGCACCGCCTCCCGCCAGCGAACGACAAGGGGTCCAGGTGGCACGACTGTTTCAACTGCTCGCAAGCTTCGGTGCGGCGCGGCTGATTGCCATGGCCGCCGTCGCCGCCGGTCTCATCGGCTTCTTCCTGTTCGTGACCATGCGGCTCACCGAGCCGCAGATGAGCCTGCTTTACGGCGATCTCGACGTCGCCGACA
>JBHHTO010000236.1:0-3917 GCA_046753425.1 Rhodothalassiaceae bacterium
CGCCTCGCGTGACGATGCCGAGGCCTATGTGCGACGCCTCGCGGCCTTCGGCCCCGCCTTCGACGGCATCATCGCCAAGATCGAGGCCGACCGGGCCGCGGGCGTCGTGCCGCCGAAGATCATCGTCGAGAAGGCCCTGAAGCCGGTCGCCGCCTTCATCGCGCCAGCCCCGGCCGAGAATGTGCTGGTCACCTCCTTCGCCAAGCGCCTGGAGTCGATTTCCGACATTGCGGAGGATGAACGCACGACGCTGGTGGCGGCGGCGACAGCGGCCACGGGCAGGTCCGTCTATCCGGCCTATCGCAAGCTCGAGGCGACGCTCGAGGCGCTGCTCCCCGTCGCCGGCGATGCGGCTGGCGTCTGGGCCCTGCCCGACGGCGACAAATTCTATCACGCGGCGGTGCGCTTTCTCGGCGACACCGACCTCAGCCCCGACGAGATTCACCGGATCGGGCTCAGCGAGGTCGACCGCATCAGCGCCGAGATGGATCGCATCCTCAAGGCCCAGGGGCTCGTCGAGGGCACCGTCGGCGAGCGCATGGTCAAGCTCGCCGAGGATCCGAGCCAGTATTTCCCCGACAGCGACGAAGGCCGCGCCGCGATCCTCGACTATCTGCGCGAACGGGTCAAAGAGGTCGAGGCGAAGGTGCCCGACTATTTCGCCACCATCCCGCCGCAGAAGCTCGAGATCCGGCGCATCCCGGTCTTCAGCGAGGCCGGCGAGGCCGGTGGTTTCTATACCAATCCCTCGCTCGACGGCACGCGGCCGGGCATCTACTGGATCAATCTGCGCGACATGAAGGCATGGCCGAAATGGAGTCTCAAGACTCTCACCTATCACGAGGCGGTGCCGGGCCATCATTTCCAGACCGCGATCTCGATGAACCAGGGCGAACTGCCGCTGCTCCGGCGCATCGCGCCGTTCAACGCCTATACCGAAGGCTGGGCGCTCTATTCCGAACGCCTGGCATACGAGATGGGGCTTTATGAGGGCGACCCGCTCGGCAATCTCGGGCGTCTGCAGGACGAGCTCTTCCGCGCCGTCCGCCTTGTCGTCGATACCGGCATCCATGCCAAGCACTGGACCCGCGAAGAGGCCATCGACTACATGTACCGCACGACGGGTTCGGACAAATCCGAGGTCGTGCCCGAGATCGAGCGCTATATGGCCTGGCCCGGACAGGCGCTCGGCTACAAGCTTGGCATGATGAAGATTCTCGAACTCCGCGAAAAGGCCAAACGCGCCCTCGGCCCCGCCTTCGATCTCAAGGCCTTCCATGACATCGTGCTTCTCGATGGCGCCGTGCCGATGGCCGTGCTCGAGGTCAAGGTCAATGAATGGATCGAGCAGATGAAGGGGGCGGGCTGACGCCCGGTCGCCGTCAGGAGGCGAGCGCGAACACCGCGAGCAGGACCACCGCCGCGGCGGCGATGACGAGGATCAGCCGCTGGTCGCCCTTGCGCCTACGTTCTCTTTGTGCCCGCCGGTTGGTCATCTCACCCCCCTGCAGAGAGCTGCCCGCCACCAGTCTTATGCCTGCGAGCCGGCGACGTCCAGCGGCTCGAGACCGGCAAGCCAGTCGGGGCGGCGCAGGCGCACTTCCCTTTCGCCGTCCTCAAGCCGCAAGGACCATGAATCCTGCAATGCCTCGAGCCTGAGGAGTGCAATGGCCGAAGACCCGCTGACACTGCGCAGTTCCCCCACCCGCCTGTCGGCGGCAAGGATTGATTGCCCGCGCGCCACCGGCTCCCCGCCGGCCACCTCGACGGGAAGCAGCCGCCGACGCACCTTGCCGCGATGCTTGGTGCGCGCGGTGATCTCCTGCCCGACATAACAGCCCTTGTTGAAATCGATCGCCTGGAGAAGGTCGAGATTGGCCTCGAGCGCGAGCGTCTTCTCGACCTCGAGATCGCGGCTGCCATCGGGCAGGCCGAGTGTCACGCGGAGATGTTCATAGCGCGCCGGCGCGCCCGCCGCGAAGGCCGGCGTGACGCCGGCGGGCAGGATTGCGCGCCAGCCAATCTCCGCCGTCCGCGGATCGTGAAAGACGGTGCCGCCGGCGAGCGGCGCCATGGCGCCGGGCATTTCGGGCAGCTCCGCCGCCGCATCCCCGAACAGCACCCACAGCGCGAGATCGGCAGACAGATCGACGATCTCGACCCGGGCCCGCAGGCGATAGAGCAACAGGCGCCGCATGAGCTCGTCCCGCCGCGCGCCCTCGCAATCGAGCAGGATGCGGTCCCCGTCGGGGACGAGAAAGAAATCGAAGAGATACTTGCCCTGTGGCGTCAGCAGCGCCGCATAGAGGGCACGGCCCTTTTCGAGCCTCATGACATCGTTGGTGACGATTCCCTGCAGGAAGGTAAAACGGTCCTCGCCGGAGATGGCGAGAACGCCGCGCCCTTCCAGTCGCGCTGTCCGTGTCGTCATGACTGGCGTCCTGCGCTGCCGCTTTCCTGCCCCGACAGAATTAGGCGCGGCGCGGCCGCAAGGCAAGATGCCGCGGCCCGTGACAAGGCGCCCCGCACCGGCTACACAGCCGCAACCGGAGTCATGGAAGATCCCCCGATGGGCGAGCGATTCGATCTCATCATTCGCGGTGCGACGCTGGTGTCGCACGCAGGAACCGGGCCCGCCGATGTCGGTGTCCGTCGCGGCCGCACGGCGGCCATCGGCGCCCTCGATCCCGCTTCCGCGGCCGCGGTGATCGACGCCCGCGGCCTGCATCTTCTCCCCGGGGTGATCGACACCCAGGTGCATTTCCGCGAACCCGGCGCCGAGCACAAGGAGGACCTCGAATCGGGCAGCCGCGCCGCGGTCATGGGCGGGGTGACGGCGGTCTTCGAGATGCCCAATACGAGGCCGGCGACGACCACCGCGGCGGCCCTCGCCGACAAGGTCACGCGCGCGAGCGGGCGCATGTACTGCGATTTCGCCTTCTATGTCGGGGCGACGCCGGAGAATGCCGACGACCTTGCCGCCCTCGAGCGCCTGCCGGGCTGCTGCGGCGTCAAGCTCTTCATGGGCTCCTCCACGGGCTCGCTGCTCGTCGCCAGGGATGCCGACATCGCGCGCGTGCTCTCTTCCGGCCACCGGCGGATCGCGGTCCATGCCGAGGACGAGGCGCGGCTCGAGGACCGCAAGTCCCTGCGCCGCGCCGGCGATCCCGCCTCGCATCCCGCATGGCGCGATGTCGAGACCGCACGCCGCGCCACACGCCGCATCCTCGACCTCGCGCGCGCCCATGGGCGGCGTGTCCATATCCTTCACGTGACGACCGCCGAGGAGATGGCGCTGCTCGCCGGGCACAAGGACATCGCCAGCGTCGAGGCGACGCCGCAGCATCTGACGCTCGCCGCTCCCGACTGCTACGCGCGCCGCGGCACATGGGCGCAGATGAACCCGCCGATCCGCGAGGCGCGGCACCGCGAGGCCCTGTGGGCCGCTGTCCTGAACGGTGTCGTCGATGTCATCGGCTCGGACCATGCGCCGCACACGATCGCCGAGAAGGCGGCCGACTATCCGGCGACGCCGTCGGGCATGCCGGGCGTGCAGACCCTGTTGCCGCTGCTTCTCGATCATGCGGCACGGGGGCGGCTCAGCCTCGAACGCCTCGTCGATCTGACAAGTCATGGCGCGAACCGCATCTTTCACCTTCGCGGCAAGGGACGGCTCGCGGTCGGCTTCGACGCCGATTACACGCTTGTCGATCTCAAGCGGCGCTGGCGCGTCGAGGAGGACTGGCTGGCCTCGAAATGCGGCTGGAGTCCGTTCACCGGGGTGGAGCTTGTGGGGAAACCCGTCGGCACCGTCATCCGCGGCCATCGCGTCATGTGGGAGGACAGGATCCCGGAGCCGGCACGCGGTGCCCCGATCCGCTTCGAGGAGACGATCGGCCCCGAGACCTGACATGCCC
>JBHHTO010000237.1:0-3889 GCA_046753425.1 Rhodothalassiaceae bacterium
GCGCTCGCCGGGGACTGGCAGCAGATCCTGATCTTCCTCGCTGTCGCCTCGATGATGGTCGGTGCTTTCGCCGCGCTGGTGCAGACGAACATCAAGCGGCTGATGGCCTATTCCGCGATCGCCCATGTCGGCTATGCGCTGACCGGGCTTGCCGCGGGAACCGTCGCGGGCGTCGAGGGCGTGCTCATCTACATGGCCATCTACATGCTGATGACGGCGGGCACCTTCGCGCTCATCCTCGGCATGCGCTGCGAGGACGGTCTCACGGAAGAGATCTCTTCTCTCGCCGGGCTCGCCGATACGCGGCCGGCGATGGCGGCGGCGATGGCGATCCTCATGTTCTCGCTCGCCGGCATTCCGCTGCTCGCTGGCTTCTTCGCCAAGCTCTACGTCTTTCTCGCGGTGGTCGATGCCGGGCTTTACTGGCTCGCGGTCGTCGGCTTCGTCACTTCGGTCGTGGCCGCGGTCTATTATCTGCGCATCGTCAAGGTGATGTATTTCGATCCACCGGCCGAGCCCTTCCTGCCGATTCGCGACAGCGGGGTCAAATGGGTTGCCGGCGTCTCGGCGCTGCTCAATTCGCCGCTGCATCTGCTGCTCATCTGGCCGCTGACCATTGCCGCCGGGATCGCCGCTCGCGCACTGTTCTGAGATGAAGGCCGGGGTTGCTACCGCCGCCCGCTGTCTCGCCTTCGCCGAGCTCGACAGCACCAATGCCGAGGCACGCCGCCGCGCCGAATCCGGGGAACGCGGGCCCTTGTGGATTCGCGCCGACCGGCAGACCGCAGGGCGTGGCCGGCGCGGACGGCGCTGGGTCTCCGAAGCCGGCAATCTCTATGCGACCCTTCTCTTCTCGCCCGCGGGCGCGGTGCGTGACCGGGCGCAGCTCTCCTTTGTCGCCGTCCTTGCGGCCCATGAGGCCCTCGCCGGACTGGTCGATGCGCCGCGACGTCTCCGCTGCAAGTGGCCGAATGATCTTCTCGCCGACGGCCGCAAGCTTGCCGGCATCCTGCTCGAGGGAGAGGTGGACTGGCTCGCCATCGGCTTCGGCATCAATCTCGCACACCATCCCGAAGGTCTCGACCAGCCGGCGACATCGCTTTCGGCGGCGTTCGGCGTTACAGTCGCTCCCGGGACCGTGCTCGACGCGCTCGCCGCGGCCTTCGATGCGCTGCACGCGCGCTGGCTCGCCGCGGGATTCGCGCCGATCCGCGAGGCCTGGACGGCACGTGCTGCCGGTCTCGGAGAGCCGGTCGCCGTGCGGGTCGGCGGTGACGCGATCCGCGGCATCCTGCGCGGTCTCGACGACGACGGCGCGCTGCGTGTCGAGGGACCCGGTGGGACGTGTCGGCGCGTCGCCGCGGGTGACGTGATTCTGGGCGGGGAAGGGTAGGACGATGTTGCTCGCCATCGACCAGGGAAACACCAACACGGTCTTCGCGCTGCTCGATGGTGCGCGCGTGGTGCGAAAATGGCGCATCTCGACCGACGAACGGCGCACGGCCGACGAATATATGGTCTGGATCGCAGCCCTGCTCGATGTCGCAGGGATCTCTCCGCAGTCCGTCGATGCGGCGATTCTCGCTACCGTCGTGCCGCAGGGGCAATTCAATCTCGTCCTTCTCTGCCGTCGCTATTTCCGGGTCGAACCGTTGATCATCGGCGATCCCGCGGTGGAACTGGCCGTCGCGGTGAGGGTCCGTGATCCGGCCGAGGTGGGGGCCGACCGGCTGGTCAATGCGGTGGCGGCGCAGGCGCTTTACGGGGGGCCGCTGGTGATCGTCGACTTCGGCACCGCCACCACCTTCGACGTCATCGACGCCGACGGCGGCTATCTTGGCGGCGTCATCAGCCCGGGCATCAATCTGTCGCTCAAGGCCCTGCATGAGGCGGCGGCGAAGCTGCCGCGGATCGCGATCGAGGCGCCGCCCGATGATGCAGTGCTCGGCCGCTCGACGCTCGAGGCCATGCGCTCGGGGGTCTTCTGGGGCTATGTCGGGCTCATCGACGGCATCGTCGCGCGGCTCAAGGCGGAGCAGGGCCGCGACATGCGGGTCATCGCGACCGGCGGCTTGGCGAAGATCTTTGCCGGCCGGCTAGAGGCCATCGACGAGGTCGATTTCGATCTCACCATCACCGGGCTGCGCCTCATTCACGAGCGCAATCGTCATCGCCGCCGCGCGCCGGAGCCCGAGGACGGGGCGTCCGATGGCACTTGAGGGCATGCAGGACGACGATCTTCTCTTCTGCCCGCTTGGCGGGTCGAACGAGATCGGCATGAACATGAACCTGTTCGGTTGCCGGGGCCACTGGCTGATGATCGACTGCGGCATGAGCTTCGCCGACGACTGGCTTCCCGGCATCGACCTCATCTTCCCCGACCCGGGCTTCATTGCCGAGCGTCACGAGGATCTGGTGGCGCTCGTCCTCACCCACGGTCACGAGGACCATATCGGCGCCGTGCCTTATCTCTGGCCGCGCCTGCGTTGTCCCATCTATGCGACACCGTTCACCGCCGAGCTGGTGCGTGGCAAGCTTGCCGAGGCCGGCCTTGCCGAGGTGGCGCGGGTGCACGAGGTTCCGATCGCCGGGTCGCTCGAGGCGGGGCCGTTCCACGTCACCTATGTGCCGCTCGCCCATTCCATCCCCGAAGGCCATGGACTCAAGATCGAGACCCCGCAGGGGGTGATCTTCCACACCGGCGACTGGAAGCTCGATGCCGAGCCGCAGATCGGCGCCCCCTCGACACCGGAGGAGCTGACCGCCATCGGCGATGCCGGCGTTCTCGCCATGATCGGCGACTCGACCAATGTCTTCCAGGCGCACAGCTCGGGATCGGAGCAGGCGGTGAAGGAGGGGCTGCACGAGATCGTCAAAAATCTCGAGGGCCGCGTCATCGTCACCACCTTCGCCTCCAATGTCGCCCGCCTCAAGACCATTGCCGAGCTGGCGCGGCAGGAAGGCCGCCGGCTGGTGCTCATCGGCCGCTCGATGAAGCGGGTCGTGGCTGCGGCACAGAAGACCGGTTATCTCGGCGACCTGCCCGAGCTCGTGCCGGAGGAGGAAGCTGGCAGCTTGCCACGCGGGCAGGTGCTCGTGCTGTGCACCGGTGCACAGGGCGAGCCGCGGGCAGCGCTGTCGCGTCTGGCGAGTGGCAGCTATCGCCATTTCGCGCTCGAGCCCGGTGACACGGTCATCTTCTCCTCGAAGATCATTCCCGGAAACGAGCTCTCCATCGGGCGGCTCGTCAACCGGCTGGCGCTTGCCGATGTCGAGGTCATCACCGAGCGGGAGGCCTTCGTGCATGTCTCGGGCCATCCGGGGCGGGAGGATCTCGAGAAGATGTATCGCTGGATCCGGCCCCGGATCGCGATCCCCGTGCATGGCGAGCCGCGGCACCTCAAACGCCACGCGCGGTTCGCCCGCGCGCTCGGTGTGCCGGAGGCCGTGGCACCGCAGAACGGCGACATCATTCGCCTCGCGCCCGGGCCGGCGGCGGTGGTCGACCAGGCGCCGGCGGGGCGACTCGCGCTCGACGGCTCGCATATCGTACCGGTGACGAGCGAGGCCATCACGGCGCGCCGCCGGATCCTGAGCGACGGCTTTGCCGCCATCGTGGTGATGATCGATGCCGATGGCAGCCTGCCGGGCGATCCCGAGATCGTGGCCTATGGCATCCCGACGCTCGAGCCGGGAAGCGTGTTCGAGGACGAACTCCTTGACCTGCTCGAGCGCACCATTGCACGCATGGATCCCGCGGCGCGAGGCCGCGACGCGGAGTTGGGCGAGACCCTGCGCGTTGCGGCGCGGCGGCTGCTGCGCCGGCGGACAGAAAAGAACCCGGTCGTCGACGTGCGGATCGTGCGGTTCGAAGAGGAAGCGGTCGCCG
>JBHHTO010000238.1:0-3870 GCA_046753425.1 Rhodothalassiaceae bacterium
TCTACGCGAACGGATACGACGACATCCGGGCGAGCTTCGCCCTGTGCGAGCGCCATCGCGGTGCTCTCGATCCCTGCCTTGCAGATGCCCGGCACGCCCTCCTCACAGGCGTCGCGCCCGGTGATGAGGCCAAGCGTCGCACGCGCCTCCTCCGGTGAGCCGTCACGCATCGCCTTGGCGAGGATGCGCATGCGTTCGAGCTGCGGTCGAAGATTGAGCATCATGGCGATGAAGGCCGCCGCGACGATCCAGCCGTAGGGGAGGCCCCTGAGGAGAAGCGACAGGCCGACGCCGAAACCGAGGCCCGCAAGCAGCAGGACGATGGCGACCGAAACGGAATCGGCGCGGCGCATCTTTTCGGTCGCGTGGGGACGGTTGTAGCGTGCCTCCAGTGTCCGAATGAGACGTGCGGCAGCGCTTGCCGGCGAGGCGAGAAGGGCATTGACGCGGCTCGCGCTGCACAGCGCGAGATTGAGCGCCAGCGCCAGCAGCAGCGTCGCCGGGGCGGAGACATCGGCAAGGGGCAGGCTGTCCGCGGTCATGTGCAACTCCGGTGGCGCACTATGCCCGGCCCGGCGCTGTCAGGGCAAGCCGCCGCCGCCGCAGCCGGCAGCTTGATGGGAGGCGCCGGACATGCGACATGCTCATGGCGCCGGGGGTGCAACACCCGGCGTGACGATCGTGCCGCGATGCGAGGCGAGCGATGGATTTTGCCCTGAGCGAGGAACAACGGCTTCTCCGCGACAGCGCCGAGCGCTTCGTGCGCGAGAATTATCCTTTCGAGAAACGGCGCGCCATGGCGGCGAGCGAGGAGGGCTTCTCGCGGGAGCACTGGCGGCAGATGGCGGAGCTCGGCTGGCTCATGCTGCCGTTCCCGGAGGATGATGGCGGGCTCGGGGGAGGCGCCGCTGAGGTGATGCTGCTGATGGAGGCCTTCGGCCGTGGCCTCGTGCTCGAGCCCTATCTTTCGAGCATCCTGCTCGCCGGGCGTCTTTTGGCCGCGCTTGGTGACGCGGCGCAGCGGGCGGCGCATCTGCCGGCGCTCATGGAAGGCCGCAGCCTCGCCGCACTGGCCTTTGCCGAGCCGCAGGGACGCTACGACCTCGCCGCGGTGACGACGCGCGCCGCGCGGAACGGCGACGGCTGGCGCCTCGATGGCCGCAAGAGTGTCGTTCTGGGCGGGGCCGCCGCCGATCTCTTCCTGGTGACCGCGCGGGTCGACGGGGAGGCGGATCTCGCCGCCTTTCTGCTCCCCGCCGACGCCGCAGGCCTCCTCGTTCAGGGCTATCCGACGAGCGACGGCGGTCGGGCCGCGGAGCTCGAGCTTGCGAATGTGCAGCTTGAAGCGCGGGCGCGGCTCTCGGCCGCCCCCGTGCGCGCGGCGCTCGAGGCGGTGATCGACGGTGCCACGGCGGCGATCTGTGCCGAGGCGGTCGGCATCATGGAAGCGGCGACCGCGGCGACCCGCGAATATCTTCGCACGCGTCGACAGTTCGGGCGTCCGCTGGCCGCCTTCCAGGTCCTGCAGCACCGCCTCGCCGACATGGTCGTTGCCTGTGAGGAAATGCGTTCGCTGACAATCGCCGCCAATCTCGCCGTCGACGGTGACGACGCGGCGGAACGGGCACGCGCCGTATCGGCAGCCAAGGCCGAACTCGGGCGGCGCGGCACCTATGTTGTGGCGCAGGCGGTGCAGCTCCATGGCGGCATGGGGGTCTCCGACGAGCTCGATATCGCCAGCCACTTCAAGCGCCTGCATGTTCTCAACGCGCTTTTCGGTGATCGCGACCACCATCTTCGCCGCTATGCCGCGCGCGCGGCCTGAGCACATCCTCGGCGTGCGCTCACGCCCTGCTCACCCGAACGGGATGAATTGCGATTTGTATCGCGCGCGGACGCGCCCACCTCCAGCACATGCAGATGGTCATGAAGACCGAGGCCGACATGACCGGAACGAGCGCGCGGCAGCACAACGGGAAGAGCATGATCGCGATTGCCATGCCGGCATCCATTCTCGCGCTCATGCCGGCCATCGGTCGCGCCGAGGATCCTGGTCCGGCCGGTGCCGGGGACGCGCCGGATGCATGGCCGCGGCCCGGGACGGGTTCTCTCCGGCTCGGTCTGGCGAATCCTGACCGAGCGACGGACGCTTCCTTGCCGGCGCGCCTTGCGGCAGCGGATCTGGCGGGGCGAGGTGTCGTGGATGCGGGCGCGCCACGCTTCTCGCCGTCCTGGCGGCGCCCCGGCGGATAGCAGCCGACGCGGGCCAATGGCAGCCTGCGGGTCGGCCTCGCTTGGCTCGACGATGTCGTCGCGGGACGCGACTAGCCGGTCTTGAGAAGATGCAGGCTGAAGAGGCTTTCCGGGTCGGTCAGCACGCCCGCGGGGAGCCAGCCGGCACGCGCCGCGAGCGCCTGAAACTCCTCGGTCGCATATTTATAGCTGCTTTCGGTGTGAATGCTCTCGCCCTTGCGGAAGCTGAAGGTGCGGCCGGCGACCGACACCACCTGGTCGGCGAGCGAGACGAGGTGCATCTCGATGCGTCCCTTCTCCTCGTTGTAGAAGGCGTGATGACGGAAACGCTCGAGCGCGAAATTGCCTCCAAGCTCGCGATTGATGCGCGCGAGCATGTTGAGATTGAAGGCGGCGGTGACGCCCGCCGGGTCATTGTAGGCGGCTTCAAGCGTCGCGCGATCCTTCTTCAGGTCGACGCCGACGATGAACAGTCCGCGCGGTTCGAAGACGGGATGCACGGTGGCGAGGAAATCGACCGCGGCCTCGGGCTCGAAATTGCCGATCGTCGATCCGGGAAAGAATCCCACACGGCGCGCGCTCGAGCTCGCCAGTGGCTCGGGCAGGCTGAGCGGACGCGTATAATCGGCGCAAAGCGCGGCGATCGGCACCTGCGGGTAATCGCGCGCCAGCTCCTCTGCGGCGGCCTTCAGATGGCTGCCGGAGATATCGATGGCGGTGAAGCCCTCGGGCGCCTCGAGGGCGGAGAGGATGAGACGCACCTTCTCGAGCGAGCCGGCGCCGAACTCGATGAGTTGCGCGCCCGGACCGATCATCTGTGCAAGACGCGGTGCCTCCTGTCGCAAGATCCCGATTTCGGTCCGCGTCGGATAATATTCCGGCAGGTCGGTGATCCGGTCAAACAGCGCCGATCCCGCGCCATCGTAGAAGAATTTCGCCGGCAGCGTCCGCGGCGTGCGGCTGAGGCCCGCGAGGACCGCATCGGCAAAGGACTCGCGTGCCGGCGCCTGATTGATGAAAGAAACCTTCGGAGAGGAACAGGAGGGCATCAGAGATCCTTGGCCAGACGCATGCCGCTGAACTGCCATTGGGCGTGCGCGGGGAAGAAGTTGCGGTAGCTCGGGCGCCAGTGCTCCGCCGGTGTCACGCAAGAGCCGCCGCGCAGAACATACTGGTTGCACATGAACTTGCCATTGTATTCGCCGACCGCCCCGGGGGGCGGCCGATAGCCGGGATAGGCCATATAGGCCGACTGTGTCCACTCCCAGACGTCGCCCTGAAGCTGCACGAGCCGACCTCGCGCCGCAGCGGGCGCGATCGCCGGATGGAGCCGTCCGCTGGCAAGATCGTTGACCGGGCCCGTCTCGCCCTGCAGGCGGACGGCGATCTCGAGCTCCTCCTCGCGTGGCAGCCGGGCGCCGGCCCAGCGGGCAAAGGCGTCGGCCTCGAAATAGCTGAGATGGGCAACCGGCTCGTTCTCACCCAGCGGCTCGAGGCCGTGCAATGTGAAAAGCTGCCATCCATTGTCGGCTCGCCGCCAGTAGAGCGGTGCGCCACGCCCCTCGCGCCGCACCCAGTCCCAGCCGTCCGACAGCCACAGGCGCGCATCGCCATAGC
>JBHHTO010000239.1:0-3830 GCA_046753425.1 Rhodothalassiaceae bacterium
AGGATGGTCAGGCTCTGCGTCTGCGAGCCGACCCAGATCTCGGCCGCATTGCCCGTGTCCGAGACCCGTGCCGTCGCCGCCACCGGCTCCATCTGCGCGTGATAGACATAGTCGCTGAGATAGCTCGCCTCAAGCACCCGTGCGGCGCCCTCGAAGGCGGCATCGATGTCGCCCTCGTCGCGCCAGCGGATGCCGGCCTGCGACAGATCGCGCGCCTGATCGAGATAGTCGGCGAGTGTCGACTCGCTGTCATATTGGCGGAAGGGCGAGTCCGTGCTCCGGCGCACCCTGAGCGCCGCCCTGGCGGCAAAGACCGCCTCGACGCTCGTGCCGACGACCCCGACGCCGTCGTCAAGCGGCACGATCTCTGTAACGCTGGGAATAGCCCGCGCCGCGCCATCGTCGACCTCGAGCGCCCGCTCGCCCTCGACCGGCGCCCGCAGCACCGCGCCATAGACCCTGCCCGGCAGCGCGACATCCATGCCGTATTCGGCCGTGCCGCGCGCTTTTGCCGGAATGTCGATGCGCGGCGTGTCGCGGCCCACCAGGCGGTAGCGCTCGCGCGGCTTGTAGTCCGCCTCCCCGATCTCGGGCAGCGGATCGGGAACCCTGGCGAAGGCAGCGATGGCGCCATAGTCGAGGCGCGCACCGGTCTCGGGGTCGACCACCGCGCCCGGCTCGGTGACGAGCCGCGACGCCGGCACCTTCCAGTGCGCCGCGGCGGCTTCGATCAGGATGCGCCGCGCCTGCGCGCCGGCCTTGCGCATGCGGTCGTAATAGCCCTCGACCGTCGCACTGCCCGCTGTGTAAAGGATGTTGCCGAAGATCGGATTGCCATAGCGCGTGTCGTGGATGCGGACGGTTTCCACCCGCACCCTGTTCCAGTCGGCATCGAGCTCCTCGGCGAGGACGAGCGGCAGGGCGCTCATCGTCCCCTGCCCCATCTCGGTCGCCGGATACTGGATCGTGACCGTGCCGTCGGTGGCGATCGAAAGCCAGATATTGGGAGCGAGAGCCGCATTTGTCCCGGTCCCCGGCTTGCCGCAAGCGGCAACGAGGCCGGAGGCCCCGATGGCAAAGGCGAGCCCGGCGCTGCCCTTGAGAAAATCGCGGCGGTCGAGATCGCGTGTCATGGCTCCTGACATGTCACACCTCCCGCGCCGCGGCGCGCTCGATGGCCCGGACGATGCGGCTGTAGGTGCCGCAGCGGCACAGATTGGTGTTCATGTGATCGACAATCTCGGCGCGCGAGGGCTTGGGGTTTTCGGCGAGAAGCGCCGCCGCGCGCATGATCTGCCCTGACTGGCAGTAGCCGCATTGCGGCACCTCCTCGGCGATCCAGGCGCGCTGCAGCGGATGCGCTCCATCCGGGTCGAGGCCCTCGATCGTGGTCACGCTCCGGCCCTCGACATCGCCGAGATAGGTCTGGCAGGAGAAGGCGGCCTGGCCATCGATATGCACCATACAGGCGCCGCACTGCCCGATGCCGCAGCCATATTTCGTGCCAGTGAGCTTGAGATGCTCGCGGATCACCCAAAGAAGCGGGGTATCCGGCCCTGCGGCCACCTCCACCTCCTTGCCATTAATCGTCAGTTTCGCCACTGCCTTGCCCTCATGCGACCCTTGCACGGCAGCGGGTCGTCCGCCTGCACCGTGATCTTCGCCAGATATCGCCCCCCGACGCCCCTCGCCGTCACCCTCTCCGGTGCGTCTCCAGGGATATTACGCAAACGTTTGTGTCTGCGCAGCAAAAAAATACCGGCGCCGGGGCGTCGACCGTCATTGTGCCATATCGGGCGCGATCAGTGAAGGGAGGCGGCGCTCAATGGCCCGGCGCAGGCGACCGCCGATGCTGCCTGAGCCCGACTTCGTCGAGCGCCGCCTGCTCGCGCTGGCGCTCTTCCTCGGCCGCGCGCTCGGCGGCGCGGCGCGCGAGAATCTCGTATTTCTTGAGCTCCTGGAAGGCCTCGGCGAGCGTGTCCTGGCGCTGGGCGCGCACCGATTCCCGCTTTTCGCGTTCCGCCACCAGCGACTGCCGGCGGGCACGAAGCGCGGCCACGAAGCCGCCAAGCGCGAACATGGCTGCGGGATCGTCCGGCGCTGCCTCGTGTTCCCGCATCTCCTCGCGTGCGAGCGCGTCGAGCGCGTGATCGATCTCGGCGAGGGCGGCCTCGGCCTCGATCAGCGCCTTGCGGGCCTCGTCGAGCTGCCACTTGGCGAGGCGGATCATGCCGTCAAGGCCCTTCATGGCGACGCCTTCAGCTCCTCAGGATCTGGGCGAGGCGACGATAGCCCTCCTCGAGGCTCGTACGCTCGGACTTGTCCTGGCCGAGGAAGGCCTCGAGGGCGGGCATGAGCTCGATCGCCCGGTCGACATCGGGGTCGGCGCCCCGGCGATAGGCGCCAAGCCGGATCATCTCCTCCATGTCGGCATAGGCGGCGAGCACCCGCCGTGCCTCGGTGACGGTTTCGTTCTCCTGGTCTGAATTGCACATCGGCATGGTGCGCGACACGGACTTCAGCACATTGATTGCGGGATAGCGCCCGCGCTCGGCGATCGCCCGCTCCATGACGATATGGCCATCGAGGATGCCGCGCACGGCGTCGGCCACCGGCTCATTGTGATCGTCGCCCTCGACGAGCACGGTAAAGAGCCCGGTGATCGAGCCCGCGCCGCGGGGTCCGGGACCGGCGCGTTCGAGAAGCCGGGGCAGCTCGGAAAAGACGGTCGGTGTATAGCCCTTGGTGGTCGGCGGCTCGCCGCCCGCAAGCCCGATCTCGCGCTGCGCCATGGCAAAACGGGTGATCGAGTCGATGAGGCACAGCACCTGACGCCCGCGGTCGCGGAAGAACTCCGACAGTGCCAGCGTCAGATAGGCCGCCTGGCGCCGCATCAGCGCCGATTCGTCGGAGGTGGCGACGACGACCACCGAGCGCCGCAGACCCTCGGCACCGAGATCGTCCTGGATGAATTCCTGGACCTCGCGGCCGCGCTCGCCAATGAGCCCGATGACCGAGATGTCGGCCGCGGTATAGCGCGCCAGCATCGACATGAGCACCGACTTGCCGACGCCGGAACCGGAAAAGATACCCATGCGCTGGCCGATGCAGCAGGAGACGAAGGCGTTGAGCGCACGCACCCCGAGATCGAGCTTGCCACCGACGCGCTGGCGCTCGTGCGCCGCCGGCGGCCGCGACCGCAGCAGTGCCGGATCGTGCCCCTGCGGCAGCGGCCCCTTGCCGTCGACCGGCTCGCCGAAGGCATTGACGACGCGCCCGAGCCAGGCGTTCGAGGGATAGACGACGGGTTCGGATTCCGCGACATAGGCCTTGCAGCCGATGCCCACCCCGTCGAGCGCCGAGAAGGGCATCACGAGCGCCCGGCCCTCGCGGAATCCGATCACCTCACAGGCGACGCCGCGACGGTCGCGCGCCTCGATCGCGACGCGTGAGCCGACCGCGAGGCTGTGCTCGGCGCCGGCGATCTCGACGAGCAGACCCTGCACCGCGCTGACCCGGCCATAGCGCCGGTCGGGTGCCAGGCGATCGACTTCGCGCAGGAGACTTCTGAGATTGAGCGACATGCGCCCTCCGGAGGATCGGGTCTGCCCGCGGCACCGCGGCACGGGTGGCGGTCATCCTTGGCCGCTTATCCTTAAGGCTTGGTAAAGCCTCGATTGCCGGCTGCGCGCCCGGCGGGAGTTGCATTGGCGCCGGCACCATGCCATGCAGCGACCTGTCGCCGGCAGCGACGAGGGACCGTCATGAAAAGGGGGGCACGGCTATGCGGAATTGCGTAAGGCGATGCAGGGGGACACCCGGATTTCTCG
>JBHHTO010000240.1:0-3770 GCA_046753425.1 Rhodothalassiaceae bacterium
CACCATGTTCCGCAAGGTCGACGTGCCCGTGCTCGGCATCGTCGAGAATATGAGCCGTTTCGTCTGTCCCCACTGTGGTCAGGCGTCCGACATCTTCGGGCATGGCGGCGCGCGCGAGACGGCGGCAATGCTCGATGTGGCGTTCCTCGCCGAGATTCCCCTCTGCATGCCGATTCGCGAGGCCTCCGATGGCGGCACGCCCGTGGTCGCGGCGGCGACCGGCGGTGCCGAGGCGGCGGCCTTTCGCGATCTCGCCGCAGCGGTTGCGGCAGGTCTCGCCGAAAGGGAGGAGGTCGGCGGGAAAGGAAAGAGCGGTGTTTCGCAATCCACCGGATGAGGAGATCGCGCAGCTTCTGTCCGAGGTGCGGACGATCGCCATCGTCGGCTGGAGCGTGAAGCCGGCACGCCCGAGCCATCGCGTGGCGCGCTTTCTCGTGAGCCGAGGATATCGTGTCTTCCCCGTGAACCCGGGTTATGCGGGCCGTAGATTCGATGATGTGGGGGCGGTTTACGCCGCACTTGAAGACATCGGCGGGCCGATCGACATGGTCGATATCTTCCGCCGGCCGGACGAGGCCGGTGCCGCTGTCGACGATGCCATCCGTATTGGCGCGCGCGCGGTCTGGATGCAGCTCGGCGTGGTCGATGAGGCGGCCGCCGAACGGGCGCGAGCGGCCGGGCTCAGGGTGGTGATGGACCGCTGCCCGGCAATCGAGATGCCGCGGCTCGCTCTCGCCGGGCCGGCCTAGTCGAAGAGACTCGAGACCGAGGTCTCGTGGCTGATGCGGTTCATCGCCTCGGCGATCAGCGGTGCGATGGTGATCGTCCGCACCTTGCCCGAGACGCGCACCGCTTCGGTGGCGAGGATCGAGTCGGTGATCACCAGCTCCTTGAGCACGCTCGCCCCGACGCGGGCCACCGCGCCGCCCGACAGCACACCGTGCGAGACATAGGCCGAGACCGATATGGCGCCGGCCTTGATCAGGGCTTCCGCCGCGTTGCACAGCGTCCCCGCCGAATCGACGATGTCGTCGACGAGGACGCAGTTGTGCCCCTCGACCTCGCCGATGATGTTCATCACTTCCGATTCGCCGGCCCGCTCGCGGCGCTTGTCGACGATGGCGAGCGGCGCGCCGACGCGCTTTGCGTAGGCGCGGGCCCGCACCACGCCGCCGACATCGGGCGAGACGATCATCAGGTCCTTCGGGTCGTAGTTTTCCTTGAGGTCGCGCCCGAGCACCGGCGAGGCGAAGAGATTGTCGGTCGGAATGTCGAAAAAGCCCTGGATCTGGCCGGCATGCAGATCCATGGTCAGCACGCGGTCGGCGCCCGCCTTGGTGATGAGATTGGCGACCAGTTTCGCCGAAATCGGGGTCCGCGGCCCCGGCTTGCGGTCCTGCCGCGCGTAGCCGAAATAGGGCAGCACCGCCGTGATCCGGCGCGCCGAGGCGCGTCTGAGCGCATCGATGCAGATCAGCAGCTCCATCAGGTGGTCGTTCGCCGGATAGCTCGTCGACTGCACGAGGAAGACGTCCTCGCCGCGCACATTCTCGTGGATCTCGACGAAGATCTCCTGGTCGGAGAAGCGCTTGATGCTTGCCTTGGTGAGCGGAAGATTGAGATAGGCGGCGATCGCCTCGGCCAGCGGTCGATTGGAGTTGCCGGCGAGTATCTTCATGCGACGCTCCCTTGCTCCCTGGTCACGCTTATGCGGAGCTTCCGGCTCCCTTGTGCGGCGCGTGGCGCTGCTCTTAGCAAGCGGTCATCGATCTGTAAACAATGCGGACCGGGACGGATGTTCCGCCGCTAGCGGCGCACGATTGCCGAGAGCTGACGGCCATAATCGGGCTCGCCGAGACGGCTGCTGCGCCGGTAGCTGAAGAAGCGCTCACGATCGGCACAGGTATCGCAGCCGAGATCCTCGATCATCGCCAGGCCGGCCGACGCGAGCTCCGCCGCGACGAAGCCCGGCAGATCGAGCTGGAAACGGTCTTTCCGGCCGGCGATGAAGAATCTGTCGGCACCGGGCCGCGCGGCGAGGAAGGCATTGCGGACCTCGGCGCCGACCTCGTAGGAGGTCTGCGCGATGGCGGGGCCGATGGCGGCACGGATGCGGGAGGTGTCGGCGCCGAGTCGCCGCATGGCGGCGACCGTGGCGGTGGCGATGCCGGCGACGGCCCCGCGCCAGCCGGCATGGACGGCCGCGATCACGCCGGCTGCGGCGTCGACGAGAAGGATGGGCACGCAGTCCGCGGTGACGACGCCGATCGCCACCCCGCGCCGGGTCGTCACCAGGGCGTCCGCGTGCGGCAGGTCCGATCCGGCGTCTTCCGGCCCGTCGAGCACATGAACCTGCGCAGCATGCACCTGATAGGGCGTGACCAGTCGCGCCGCTCCGAGCGCCCGCCGCGCCCGCTCCCTGTTCTCTGCCACGTGGGTCGCGTCGTCGCCCGAACCGCGCCCGACATTGAGCGAGGCATAGAGCCCTTCCGAAACGCCGCCGCGTCGCGTGAAGAAGCCGTGCGCGACGCCCGGCTGCGCCAGGATCGGAGCGGTGAGTCGCTCAGCCATGCCGCGCCTCGCCGATGCCCGCCACCGGCCCCTCGTTCCCGGTGACGGCCAGCACCTTGAACAGGTGCCCCATCATGTCGGGAGCAACCAGACGCCGCAGGGCGGCGTCGATGTCCCGGCGCTGCCGCGGGTTGGCGCGTCGCGCAAGCATGGCCGCGCGCACCCGGATGCCGAGGGCCGCGAGAAAATCGCCCTGCGTCACCGGGCCGGCGGTGGCCGCGCCGGCCGCGTGCGCCGCCGCCGCAAGGGCGGCGAAATTGACGTGCGCCGTGAGATCGCATTCGCCGGGACGGTGAAAGACGTCGACCGGCTGGTGTCGCCGTACCGCCTGCAGGCTGTCGCCCGGCGCATGCCGGGTGTAGCCGTAATCGATGACCAGCGCCGCGCCGCCATGCGTCGCGACGCGGCGCGCAATGTCGGTCATGAGTGCCACGCCCTCGGGGCAGACCTCGACGATCGCGCCGTCCGCGACAGCACCGAGCGCGGGAGCGATCAGCGCGACGTCCGGACCCGCGGCGCCGGTGGTGAAGGTCAGTCGCCCATCGGCGACCGTCACCAGCCGCTCATGCCATTCCCCATCCTGGCGCGCGAACTGCCGGATCGGCAGGGCGTCGAAGAATTCATTGGCGACGAGAAGCAGTGGCCCGTCGGGGAGCGTCTCGACACGGTCGTGCCAATGTGCATCAAGCTGACGGGCCTGCAATGCGCGCAGGCTCGCATTCGATTCGACGAGATGCAGGCGGAGGGCCTGCTTGAGGCCGGGTACGACCGCCATGGCGCGCCGGGCGTCGGCCATCAGGCTGCCGCGTCCGGGGCCGAGCTCGACGAGGTGGACCGGCGCCGGCCGGCCCATCGCGTCCCAGCGGTCGGCCAGCCACAGGCCGATGAGCTCGCCGAACATCTGCGAGATCTCCGGCGCGGTGACGAAATCGCCGCGGGTGCCGAGTGGATCGCCCTTGCGGTAATAGCCGTGCACGGGATGCTGCAGTACCTCGGCCATGTAACGGCTGAGGGGAATTGGCCCCTCCGTCGCGATCAGCCGCCGGAGATGGCTCTCGAGGGGTGTGGTGTCAGGGTCGCTCACCGCCCCGCCTGTGCGGGGTGCCGGAACGCCCACCAGACGAGGCCGGCACCGAACAGGATGAGCGGCAGGCTCAGGATCTGGCCCATGCTGAGGACGCCGCCGATGAGGCCGAGAT
>JBHHTO010000241.1:0-3760 GCA_046753425.1 Rhodothalassiaceae bacterium
CGATGAGAATGCCGATCAGCCCCATGAAGAGGAACTTGCCGAAGGCGCTGAGATCCCGCTTCGTCGTGTAGCCATAAAGGCTGAGCGCGCCGAAGGCCGCCGCGGTGACGAAGAAGGTGCGCGCCACCGAGGCACCGGTATAGGCAAAGAGCACCGAGGACAGCGACAGCCCCATCACCGCCGAAAAGCTCCAGAAGAGCATTTGCGCGGTGCCGCTCGAGAGTCTGTTGATGCCGAACGACATCACCATCACAAAGACGAGGGGCGCGAAGGTGACGATCCAGCCGAGGCCGGTCATGCCCGCGATGACGGGACCGCCCGCGGTCATCACGACATTGTAGAAGAGCTCCTGCAGGGCCGGCACGCGGAAGACCAGCAATGCGGTGATGCCGGTGAGCAGCACGCCTGCCGTCATGTAGTTGTAGATGCGCAGCATGTAGGCGCGCAGTCCCTCGTCGACAACGGCTGCCCCGGCGCGCGGTGCGGCGGTGCCGGCGGCATAGCGCCGATCAAATCTTTCGACCATATCCTCGCCTCTTCCTTTCATCGGTTGGGATATCGGGTCCGCCTAATATCGGTATTCCTTCGCGCGGGTTCAAGGAAAACCGGTCGCTCAGGCGCTGCGCAATACCGCGGCCGGGCGCGCGGCGAGCGCGCTCCAGGTGGCGAGCAGGCCGAAGGCGAGGGTGACAAGCGTGCTGAGCAGCACGACGAGCGCCATGCTCCCCGGCAGCGGCGTGAAGTCGAGTTCCATCACCCGGGTGACGACGGTCCATCCCGCCAGCCCGCCGAGAAGAAGGCCGACGACCCCGGTCAACAGGCCGAGCAGCATGCACTCGATGCCGAAGGCGCCGAGCACGGTGCGTCGCGTGGCACCCAGGAGCTTGAACACCGCGGCATCATAGAGGCGATGGCGGTGCCCCGCGGCGAGAGCGCCGGCGAGAACCAGAATTCCGGCGAGGATGGTGATGAGAGCGGTCACCCGGACCGCGGCGCCGATCCGTTCGAGGATCGCATTCACCGAACCCAGCACCTCTTTCATGCGCACCGCCGTGACGTTCGGAAAGCGGTCGGTAAGCGCGCGATAGGCACGGGCCTCCGTCGCACCCGTCGCTTCCAGCGTCGCCATATAGCCGTGCGGCGCGGCGGCGAGTGTGTGGGGATCGAACAGGATCACGAAATTGAAGCCGAAGGTGCCCCACTCGACCTGTCGCAGCGAGGCGATGGTGGCCGTGATCTCGCGTCCCAGCACCGAGACGGTGAGGGTGTCGCCGACATCGAGGCCGAGCCCGCGGGCTTCCTCCGCCGACATCGAGATGAGCGGCGGGCCGTCATAATCCGGCGGCCACCATTGGCCAGCGACGAGGGCGTTGCCCGCCGGTACCTCGGTCGCATAGGACAGCCCGCGATCGCCGCGCAGCACCCAGGCGGATCCCGGGTCGGGCTTGATTTCGGCGGCAGGGACGCCCTTGATGCGCGTGATGGTGCCGCGCAGCGACGGCACCGTGACCAGATTGGTGACCCCGGGAAGGCCCTTTGCCGTGGCGATGAAACCGTCGCGCTGGTGCGGCTGGATGTCGACAAAGAAGAAGGCCGGCGCGCGGTCGGGGATCTGCTCCGCGACCTCGCGGCTCATATTGCCCTCGATCAGCGCCAGCGCGGCGAAGAGCGTGAGCCCGAGCCCGAGCGAGACGACCACCGGCCCGGTCGCGGCGCCGGGGCGGTACAGATTGGCGATGGCGAGGCGCAGCCCCGGGCGGCGAGGCCGCGGCAGCCGGGCGGCGATGCGTTGCAGCGCCCAGCCGGTCGCGCGCAGGAGAGTGAGCGCCAGCACCGCGGCGGCGGCGAAGCCGGCGGTGAGCGTCCGCTGTTCGGACAGGGCGATGGCGGCGACGAGGATGCCGGCCGTCGCGGTCGCGGCGAGGACAAGATAGGCGGGCCGCGGCAGACGCCGTGGCGGCGCCACCACCTTGCGGAAGAGCCGCGCCGCGGGCAGATCGCGCGCCAATCCGAGCGGCCAGGCGGTGAAGACGAGCGTGACCAGCAGCCCGTAGAGTGTGGCGGTAAGGAGCGGCTCGGCGAAAATGCCGAAACGCGCGGGCACCGGCAGCGCCTCGCCCCAGAGAACGGCCGCGGCAAGCGGCAGGGCGCTGCCGACGGCGATGCCGATAATGACGGCGACGAGAGCGAGCATCATCACCGCGAGGAGATAGACGGCGAAGATCGTGCGTCCTCCGGCACCGAGGAACTTGAGCGTGGCGATGGTCTCGGTGCGCCGGTCGAGATAGGCGCGAACGGCGTTGCCGACGCCGACTCCGCCGACGGTGAGCGCGGTGAGGCCGACGAGAATGAGGAAACTGCCCATGCGGTCGACGAAGCGGCGGATGCCGGGTGCCGCCGTATCGCGGGTGCGCAGCTGCCAGTCGGCATCGGGAAAGGCGGCCTCGAGTTCGGCGCGCCAGGCGTCCGGGCTCGCACCATCCGCGAGGCGGACCTTGTAGTAGTAGCTTGCGAGACTGCCGAAGGTGACGAGGCCGGTCGCCGGCACCGCGTCCCAGGCGATCATTGCTGTCGGGCCGAGCTGGAAGCCGAGATTTGCGCGGTCGGGTTCGTTCAGGAGGAGCGCCCGGACCTCGAAATCGACCTTGCCGAGGCGCAGGGTGTCGCCAACGCGAAGCGATAGCCGCTCGGCCAGGGCAGGGTCGATGACGACGCCATGGCGTCCCTCGCGCTCGCTGAGCGCATCGGCGAGCCGCAGCGCGGGCGCAAGGCGCAGCGTGCCATAGAAGGGATAAAGGTCGTCCACCGCCCGCATCTCGACCAGCGTCCGGGCGCCGCTTCGCGGTGCAAAACCGTTGGTCCGCAGGCGCAGGGATTGCGAGACGGCGCCCCGCTCTTCGAGCCAGGCCCGGGCCCGATCATCGATCGCGCGCTGAAAGAGGCGCAGCTCCGCATCGCCGGCAAGCAGGGCCTGTCCCTCTTCCGCCATGCCGGCGACCAGGGCCGAAGCCAGCGAGCCGACGCCAGCGATCGCCGCGACGCCGAGAATGAGGCAGGCGAGAAAGATGCGAAAGCCGCTCAAGCCCTCGCGCAGTTCGCGCAGGGCGAGGCGCAGGACCACCGGCAGGCGCGGGTCGCGGGCGAGCCGGCTCATGGCGCCGCTGCCGCCGTTGCCGCCCTCTCGGGCCGTTCCTCGCCCGCGATGCGGCCGTCGCTCATGCGGAGAATGCGGTCGCATCGTGCCGCCAGCGCCGGATCGTGGGTGACCAGCACGAGCGTCGTCTCCCGCTCCCGGTGGAGCGCGAACATCAGATCGATGATCCGCTCGCCGGTGGCGTGATCGAGATTGCCCGTCGGCTCGTCGGCGAAAAGCAGTGCAGGCCCCGGCGCCAGCGCGCGGGCGAGCGCCACGCGCTGCTGCTCGCCACCCGAGAGCTGTGCCGGAAAGTGCTCGAGGCGATGGGCAAGCCCCACCGCGGCAAGCTCCTCCCCGGCGCGGGCAAAGGCATCGCGTCGTCCGGCAAGCTCGAGCGGAACCGCGACATTCTCGAGTGCCGTCATGGTCGGAATCAGGTGGAAGGACTGCAGAACGATACCGATTCGCTCGCGGCGATGCAGGGCGAGCCGGTCCTCGCTCTCCTGCGTGAGATCGAGGCCGTCGACGAGAACACGCCCCGCGGAGGCCTGCTCGATGCCGCTCATCACCGCCATCAGCGTCGACTTGCCCGAGCCCGACGGACCGATGATGCCGAGCGCCTCG
>JBHHTO010000242.1:0-3747 GCA_046753425.1 Rhodothalassiaceae bacterium
ATGCCTCTATGCCGCCTGCCCGCACTACCGTCGCTGCTTTATCGAGCGCGGAAGCCGGCTTTCCCGCGGCGCCCGCCTGGTCGTCGCCAATCATGCGCTGGTCATGTCGCGGGCGGCACGGCGAGGTGACGAGACCGGGCCGCCACGACGCATTGTCTTCGACGAGGGCCATCATCTTTTCGAGGCCGCCGACAGCGCCTTCTCGGTCCATCTCACGGGCGCCGAGGGAGCCGAACTCCGCCGCTGGCTGCGCGGTCCGGAAGCCGCCCGCCGCGGCCGCGCACGCGGCCTGCTTTCGCGTCTCGAGGACCTGCTGTCGGGCGACGATGCCTGCTGGGCGCTCCTGCATGAGCTACTCGATACCGCCCGTGTCCTGCCCGGGCCCGGCTGGCAGCGGCGGCTCCCGCATCTCGAGCCGCAGGGACCCTTCGAGATCTTTCTGAGCCATGTCCGCACGATGGTGCTGGCGCGGGCCGGCAACACCCATCTGCCGCACAGCCTCGAATGCGGCACCGAAGCGCCGGAGCCGCGTCTCGTCGACAGCGCCGCCCGTCTCGAGGCACGCCTCGGCGCCCTTGCCGGCCCGCTGGCGACGCTCGCGGCGCGGCTCGCCGCCTTTCTCGATGATCATGCCGAAACGCTCGAGAGCGACAGCCGTGGCCGCATCGAGGCCGCCGTCCGTTCGCTCAGCTTGCGCGCGGAGCCCATCGGCAGGATGGGGGATGCCGACATCGTCGACTGGTTCGAGCTCGCGCGCAGCGACGGTCGCGAGATCGATGTCGGCATGCATCGGCATGCCATCGACCCGACACGCCCCTTCGCCGAGGCCGTGCTCGTGCCCGCCCATGGTGTCGTCATCACCTCGGCGACGCTGATGGATCGCCATGCCGCGGAGGCGGAGGAAGACTGGCATCGCGCCGAGACCCGTGTCGGGGCGCGCCATCTCGTCGAGCCGCCGCGGCGGCTGTCGCTGCCCTCGCCCTTCGACTATGCGGCGCAAACGCGGGTCCTCATCGTCACCGACGTGCGCAAGAACGATCCCGACCGGCTGGCCGCCGCCTGTCGTGCGCTGATGCTGGCCGCCGGCGGCGGTGCACTCGGTCTCTTCACCGCCATCGCCCGCCTGCGCGCGACCCATGCGCGCATCGCGCCGGCGCTCGAGGCCGCGCGACTGCCGCTTTATGCGCAGCATGTCGATCCCATCGACACCGGAACGCTGGTCGACATCTTTCGTGCCGAAAGGGATGCCTGCCTGCTCGGCACCGACGCCGTGCGCGACGGCGTCGACGTCCCCGGCGATGCGCTCCGGCTCATCGTCTTCGACCGCGTGCCCTGGCCGCGCCCGACGATACTTCACAAGGCCCGCCGCGCCGCCTTCGGCGGCGCCGTCTATGACGATATGTTGGCGCGGCTGCGGCTTGCGCAGGCCTTCGGACGCCTCATCCGGCGCAGCGGCGACCGCGGTGTCTTCGTGCTTCTCGACGCGCAGACACCGACGCGCCTGCTCAGCGCCTTCCCCCCAGGCGTCACCCCGGCCCGTGTCGGCCTCGCCGAAGCGGTGGCCACGGTCCGTGATTTTCTCGGCGGCACGCACCCCTGACCCTTCCGCTTGCCGCCTTGCACCTGTCGGCCTATGGTCCGGACAGGAACTGTCGGGCGGCCGTGGGATGCGTGATGCGCCATCGGCCGGCGAGGAAAGGGAACGGAACGCATGTCGACGATCAGTCCGGAAACCGCGCTCGTCTATGCCATGGTGCTGGTCTCGGCGTCCGACCGCCAGATGAGCGATACCGAGCTCGCGCGGATCGGCAATCTCGTGCGCTGGCTGCCGGCGCTGAGCGATTATGACCCGCACCGCCTGATCGGTGATGCCGAGAGCTGCGCCGAGGTGCTCGACGCCGAGGACGGGCTCGAGGCCGTCCTCGGGCTGATGACCGAGGCGATCCCCGAGAGCCACGGCGATCTCGTCTACGCGGTGGCCTGCGATATCGCGTCGGCGGATGGACAGCTAAGCCAGGAGGAACTCCGGCTGCTCGAGCTGCTGCGCCACCGCTTTCATGTCGACCGCCTGACCGCTGCCGCCATCGAGCGCGGCGTCGCGGCGCGGCGCAAGACCTTTTCCTGAGCGGCGGGAATCGTCTGTACGCAAATCCCCGGCTGGCGTATGATCACAACCTTCGAAATTTTCTTCCAAGGAGGGAGTAGGATGAAGCACATGGCCTTTCTTCTGATCGCGGCGGGACTTGTTGCCTCCTGCGAAAAGCCAGGCGACGACGCGGCCTGGTGCGAGAGCATGAAGAGCACGCCACAGGAACAGTGGAGCGCCGAGGACGCCCAGCGTTTCGCCGAGAAATGCGGCGGCCTGCCGGCTCCGCAGACGGACGAGGGCGCGGCGGCCGAAACGCCGTCCGAACCGGCCGCCGAGGAAAGCTTGCCCGCAAGCGACGAGACGCCGCCGGCCGCCGGGGCGGAAGAGGAAAAGACGGAAGAGACGCCGCCGTCCGAACCGGCCGCCGAGGAAAGCTTGCCCGCAGGCGACGAGACGCCGCCGGCCGCCGGGGCGGAAGAGGAAAAGACGGAAGAGACGCCGCCGGACGGCGATTGAGGCGCGGTCCCGGCATCGGCGGATTCCTCGGTTTCACGCCTTGCAGATAGCGGGCGAAGCCTTGCTTTGCCCGCAATTTTGCGCGTCAGTTGCGTATCGCCTGCGAACCGCGCCCGAATTCGGGATAGGCCTCGAGCCCGAGCTCGCTGACATCGCCGCCACGGAACTCGTCCTCCGGCGCAAGACGCAGGCCGATCGTCGTTCTGAGCAGGAGCCAGACCAGGCCGCTGGCGAGAAAGACGAACGCGCCGATGGCGAGAATGCCGAGTAGCTGTGTCGCGAGCCGCACGTCGGGGTTGGTCAGCGCGGCCGCGAGCGTGCCCCAGATGCCGGCGCCGAGATGCACCGGGATCGCGCCCACCACATCGTCGACATGCAGGCGGTCGAGAAGCGGCACGAGAAGGACGACGAACAGCCCGCCCGCGGCACCGATGAGCATGGCCTCGCCCATCGTCGGCGTGGTCGGCTCGGCGGTGATCGAGACAAGGCCGGCGAGCGCGCCGTTGAGGGCCATCGTCAGGTCGACGCGACCAAAGCGCAGCCGCGTCGCGAGGATCGCGGCGAGCACGCCGCCGACCGCCGCCATGTTGGTGTTGGCGAAGATCTGCGACACCGCCACCGCGTCGGCGGCGTCCCTGAAGGCGAGCCGCGAGGCGCCATTGAAGCCGAACCAGCCGAGCCAGAGAATGAAGGTGCCGAGCGTCGCCAGCGGCAGGTTCGAACCCGGCATCACCCGCACCTCGCCGAGCGCGCCATAGCGGCCGAGACGGGGGCCGAGAAGGAGCGCGCCCGCAAGCGCCGCCCAGCCGCCAACCGAATGAACGACCGTCGAACCTGCGAAGTCGGAAAATCCGAGACCCGCGAGCCAGCCACCGCCCCAGCTCCAGGCCCCCGCGACCGGATAGATGAAAGCCGTGAGCATGGCGACAAAAAGGAAGAAGGGCAGGATGCGGATGCGCTCGGCGAGTGTGCCCGAGACGATCGAGGCCGCGGTCGCGACGAAGACCACCTGGAAGAACCAGCCCGCGCTCGTGGCATGGCCGGCCGAGAAGTCGCCGGACGCGAGGGCGGCGGCATCATCCGGCACAAAGAGCGCGAAACGCCCCATGAGCCCGCCATCGACGCCCTCGTACATGAGGGCA
>JBHHTO010000243.1:0-3731 GCA_046753425.1 Rhodothalassiaceae bacterium
CCACCGGGCCGCCCGAATAGGTCTCGCCGATGCTGCCGAGATAGCGGTGGTCCATGGCATCGAGCCCGGCGCGGTCGACCTCGAGGCGCCGCAGGGCGGCGTCGGCGGCGACCTTGTCGACCTGCGCGCGGCCGGCGACAGCGGCGAAGTCGCGCACCCGTCGCAACAGACGCCCGGCGATGCGCGGCGTACCGCGCGAGCGCGCCGCTATCTCCCGCGCCCCGTCCTCGGTGAGCGCGAGTCCGAGAATGCGCGCGCCGCGGCGCACCACCTCGACGAGCTCCTCGACCGCGTAGAAATCGAGCCGGGTCGGGATGCCGAAGCGGTCGCGCAGGGGGTTGGTGAGAAGGCCGAGCCGGGTCGTCGCGCCGATCAGTGTGAAGGGCGGCAGATCGATCTTGACCGAGCGCGCGGCCGGTCCCTCGCCGATGATCAGATCGAGCTGGAAATCCTCCATCGCCGGATAGAGGATCTCCTCGACGGCGGGGTTGAGGCGGTGGATCTCGTCGATGAAGAGGACATCGCGGGGTTCGAGATTGGTGAGCAGGGCGGCGAGATCGCCGGCGCGCGCGATGACCGGGCCCGACGTCGCGCGGAAGCCGACCCCGAGCTCGCGGGCGACGATCTGCGCCAGCGTCGTCTTGCCGAGCCCGGGCGGGCCGAAGAAGAGGGCGTGATCGAGCGCCTCGCCACGCGCCCGCGCGGCCTCGATGAAGACGCGCAGATTCTCGCAAGCCGCCCGCTGACCGATGAAATCGTCAAGCCGCTGCGGCCGCAGCCCGGCGTCGAGCGCGTCGTCCGCCGCCGCGGCGGGATCGATCACGCGCTCGCTCATTTGCCGAGCTCCTTCAATCCGGCGCGGATGAGCTCGGCGACCGGGCTTTCGGGCGCAAGCGTCCCGGCGGCCCGCATCACCGCGGTGAAGGCCTCGGCGCGGCCATAGCCGAGATGGACCAGCGCACTCACCGCATCCTCGGCGGCACCGCCGTCCGGCGCACCGCCCGCCGCCCGCTCGGGCAGGCTCGCGCCCCTCGGCGCGAAGGCGATGCCCGCGACCTTGTCCTTGAGCTCGCTGACGATGCGCTGTGCGAGCTTCGGCCCGACACCCTGTGCCCGTGCCACGGCGGCCTTGTCGCCGGCGGCGATCGCCATCTCGAGCGCATCGGCATCGAGCACTGATAGGATGGCGAGTGCCACCTTCGCCCCGACCCCCGAGACCGCGGTGAGCAGCCGGAACATGTCGCGCTCGCGTTCGCTCGCGAAACCGTAGAGATGGATGTGGTCCTCGCGGACATGGGTCTCGATATAAAGCGCCGCCGGCTCGCCGGTCCGCGGCAGGGCGCCGAGCGTCCGGCGCGAGGCGAAGACGAGATAGCCGACGCCGCCGACATCGATCACCGCCCAGTCGGCTCCGAGCGAATCGAGCACACCCCTGAGGCGGGCGATCATCGCACGGCCTCCGCGCGGCGCGCCGCACCGCCGCTGCTGTGGGCATGGCAGATGGCGACCGCCAGCGCATCGGCGGCATCGACGCCGGCGATGCGAACGCCGGGAAGCAGCACCCCGACCATGGCGCGGATCTGGTCCTTGGTCGCATGGCCGACGCCGACGACGCTCTTCTTGACGCGGTTGGGCGCATATTCGGCCACCGTCATGCCGCATGCCGCGGGGACGAGCAGCGCGATGCCGCGCGCCTGGCCGAGCTTCAGCGCCGCGGCCGGGTTGCGGTTGACGAAGGTCTCCTCGACGGCGGCGGCCTCGGGCCGGTATGCGCGCATCACATCCATGAGCCCATCGTGCAGGCGGGCGAGGCGAACGGCAAGGGGCTGGCCGGCGTCGGTGCGGACGATGCCGTTGGCGACATGGACGAGCCGCGTGCCCGCGGCCTCGATGACGCCCCATCCGGTGGCATTGAGGCCGGGGTCGAGGCCGACAAGGCGCATCGCCGTCTCCGTCCCTTCTTCTCAGGCGGCCTCGAGGCGTTCGAGAATCGCGTCGGAAATCTCGTAATTGCCGTAGACCTCCTGGACATCGTCATTGTCCTCGAGCGCGTTGAGGAGCTTCAACAGCTTCGCCGCGTCCTCTTCCGATACCGGTACCGGATCTTTTGCCTGCCAGGCGCGTTTCGCCGATTCGGGTGGGCCGAACCTCTCCTCCAGCGCCCGCGCCACGAGATGCAGGTCGTCGGGCGCGGTGGCGATCTCGTGGCTCTCGTCGTCGGACTCGACATTCTCGGCGCCGGCTTCGACGGCGGCCTCGAACATCGCCTCCGCCGACGCCACCTCGGCCTTGTAGATGACGAGCCCGATACGGTCGAACAGGAAATTGGCGGCGCCGGTCTCGCCGAGATTGCCGCCGTTCTTCGAGAAGATGGCGCGGATGTCGGATGCCGTGCGGTTGCGGTTGTCTGTCAGCGCCTCGACGATGAGCGCGGTGCCGCCGGGGCCGAAGCCCTCATAGCGCACCTCCTCGTAATTCTCGGCATCGCTTCCCTGGCTTGACGCAATGGCGCGCTCGATCCGGTCCTTGGGCATCGATTGTGCGCGTGCCGCCTGCACCGCGGTGCGAAGACGCGGATTCATCTCCGGGTCGGGCAGGCCCATCTTCGCCGCCACGGTGATCTCGCGGGCGAGCTTGGCGAAGAGCTTGGCGCGCTTGGCGTCCTGCGCGCCCTTTCGGTACATGATGTTCTTGAATTTGGAATGACCGGCCATTCTGACACTCTCCAGGTTTGCGCCGCGCCTGCCACCAGCTTGATATGCCATCGGCCCGCGGAGCGCTTTCGCCGAGTGTTCTAATGATATTCCGGCGGCGGGCAAGTGCGAAGCAAGGTGGCTCCGAGTCGGACTCGGAGCAACGGGGATCTCAGGCGGCGTCGTCGGCGTCCCCGGAACGAATGAGAATCTCGGCCGGGATTCCGAGCTCGCGATGCAGCCGCCGAATCATGCGCAGCGAGAGTCCGCGCTTGCGATTGAGGATTTCGGAGACGCGCGAGCGCCGGCCCAGAATCCGTTCGAGATCCTTTCGCGTCAGCCCCTGCTGCTCCATGCGGAAGCGGATGGCCGCGATCGGATCGGGCGGGTCGATGGGGTCGTGCTCCGCCTCATAGGCTTCGATGAGTGTCGCGAGAATGTCGCGGCGGTCACCTTCCGGCGTGCCCGCGCCCCCCAGAGGCGCTCCATCTCGTCCAGCGCCTGCCCGTATTCGGCCTCGCTGCGTATCGGCTTAAGTGCGTACATGTCTGACCGTCCTGACATCGATCCTGTCATAATCGGCATGCCTGCCAACCCATTTGATCCACAGGATTCCCTTCTCGAAATCGACCGCGACGACGAGTCGGTAGGCGTTGCCCCTGATATTGAAGACGACCGGCTCGCCGCTCACGATGCTCGCCGAGCGGTACTTTCGCTTGATATCGGCGGCGCCATCCCATCACGCCCTCTTCACTTCTGCAAACCAGGCTCTCAGCGCTGCATCCAGCGCTGCCTGGTCGGGACGAGCCCGCCGTGACTCCGCCAAGCGCGTCAGGGAGCGGCGGGAAATGATCCGCATTTGCCAACCCTACCGCGATCCCAATATGGGAACAGGCGCGCCTTTCATTGGCCGCTCATCGTCACCCGCGCCACCGCGTCCTGCCAGCCTTCGACGAGGCGTGAGCGGACCGGGGCGGCGAGCGCCGGCGTGAAGCGGCGATCGAGTCGCCATCGCGCGGTCAGCTCGTCGAGCGAGCC
>JBHHTO010000244.1:0-3731 GCA_046753425.1 Rhodothalassiaceae bacterium
CAATCGGGGCGAAGATCGGAACGGTCATCAGGATTACCGAAATCGAGTCGACGAGTGCGCCGAGGACGAGCCACACCCCGGTCATGACGACAAGCGCCATCAGGACCGTGACGCCGCCCCCGGTGAACAGATCCTGAATCAGGTTGACGCCGCCGCTCATGGCGAGAAAGCGGGAATACATTGCACCGGCGATCAGCAGGAACATGATCGGCGCGGTCGAACGGCCCGCATCATAGACCGCTTCCATGAAGGCCCTGCGGCCCATGCGCTTGAGTGCACCGACGATGATGCTGCCAAGCGCACCGAAGCCGGCGGCCTCGGTGGGCGTGAAAAAGCCACCCCACAGACCGCCAAGCACGATGACGACGAGGGCAAGGATGCCAAGCCCGCTGACGAGCTCGGCGCGGGTCACGGGCGTGTCGGCGACCGCGCTTGCCGCATCACCCGCCGCCGGCGCCAGCGCCGGGTTGAGCCGGGCCGCAATCACGGTGAAGGCGAGGAAGGCCAAGCCCAGCAGTATGCCCGGGCCGATGCCGCCGATGAAGAGCGCGCCGACCGAGCCCTCGGTGAGGATGGCCCAGATGATGAGCAGCACGCTTGGCGGAATCAGCATGCCGAGACAGGCGCTGCCGGCGATGACCCCGAGCGCATAGCGCTTGTCATAGCCGAGGCGACGCATCTCGGGATAGGCGACCCGGCCAAAGGTCGCGGCCGACGCGATGGCCACACCGGAGACGGCGGCAAAGGCGGTATTGCCGAGAACGGTCGCCGCGGCGAGACGCCCCGGCAGGCGCTTGAGCCCCCGCTCGCAGACGACGAAAAGGTCGTGCGCGGCACCGGAGCGGCTGACCACCTCGCCCATGAAGATGAAGAGCGGAATGACGGCGAGCGCGTCGCTGCGGATCGCCTCATAGGAGGTGAGGCCGAGCAGCGACAGGGCGACATGGAGATCCTGCGTGATCAGGAAGACGCCGACGGCGCTCGCGACGCCGAGCGCGATGCCGATATGCACGCCGAGGAGCACGAGCGCGATGAGCAGCGCGAGCGAATAATAGATGACCTCGGGTCCCATGGCCGCTCCCTAGCCGTGTCGGCTGCGGGACATGCGGCTGTCGCTCATGGTCCGACGATCTCGCCGTCCGCGTTCTCGGGCGCTCCGCGCCAGTCGAGAACAAGGAGGTAGAGATAGACGAATGCCGACACCGCAGCCATCGCGACGACGAGAAAGCGCACCGGCCAGGTCGGCACGCGCAGGGCTCCCTCGCCCTCATATTCGCCGATCGCGAAGGCCTCGAGCGCCGGCTGCCAGGAGATCCAGGCGACGCCGGCAAAGAAGGCAACACCGAGCAGTCCCGACAGTCCACGCAGGATCTTGCGCCAGAAGAGCGGTACGGCACCGAAGATCACCGTCGCGCGGATCATGCCGCCGCGGTAGATGGCGAGCGGGAGCTGCAGGAAGGTGATCGAGACCACCGAATTCTTGATGATCTCGGAGGTGCCGGTAAGCGGCGCGTTGAACGCGGTGCGGCCGACGACATCGATGAAGATGAGGACGGCGAGCAGCAGCACCCACCAGGCGGAGACGATGTGGGTGAGCTGTGCGAAACGCCCCACAGGCGATGTCATGCCCCCCTGCCTTTCTCCGACCGCGACGGCCTCATTGGGCGGAGTCCCCGGACCGGTCGGGCGTGCAGTGGCCATCCGCAAGATGCCAGGTCGCGGACTCGAACCGTTCGAGCAGATTGCCCATTTCGGCGCGCACCGCAAGATAGTCCGGCGAGGCAAGCAGCGCCGCGTGCGCCGCCTGTGCCGCCGCCTCGTTCGCGAACACGATCTCGCTCATAAGATGCGCGCTGTGTCCGGGCCCGCGCTCACCGCTCGCCGGATGGCCGCTATAGGAATCGGCGAGAACGAAGATGCGCCCCACGGGAAGCCCCAGCTTGCGCCGCACCACGCTGCCCTTCCTGCGCACCGCCAGCGCTTCCGCCTCCTTGCCCGCCTTGGGGTAGTAGAAATTCTGCTCCACGACGCAGCCGTCCGCGCCTGCCGGTGCTTCCGCCGCCGATGCCAGATGGCCTGCCGTCACGAGAATGGCAAGCAGGCCGCTGAGCGCCAAACGACACACGGGTCCTGGCCGGGTCATGATGATCGCTCCCATCCCGCCGGTGCTTCAGACCAGTGCGGAAAAGCGTGCGCGCTCGCGCTCGTACACATAGGCCACCACCAGGGTGTAGATCACGTGGGCGACGAGCGAGCCCCAGCTATAGGGAATGAGGCCGAGCATGAAGGGGCGCCCGGCAAGCGGCGCCAGCACCATCTGCGCGGTGGCCCACAGAATGACGCCCCAGAGCATGCCGGCAACCACCCAGGAGCGGATGCCGAGCGCCGCCCGGCCCTTGACATAGATGAGCGGCATGATGAGGAGACCGAGCGCGAGATGGATCCCCACCGCCACCGGGACAGCGAGCGCGACCCCGAAAAGCGACCGGCCGAGATCGGTGACGAGGATATGCGGCCGCATCGGCACGCCAAGCACGGCGGGGAACACCCCCCAGGCCAGGATTTCGAGGACGATCTCGCCGACGAGGCCGGCGAAAAGGATGAGCACGAGCTCGTCCTCGCTGAGAGACCATGAAGGTCTCGCGGTGTCAGATGTCATGGCTCTTCCCTCCCTTGTTGTCGAGCCTGCGTGCCGTTCCGCCCTTTCGTCCGTCAGTTCAGCCAGCGCACGATTCCGGCGACGCCGTCGACGCCGACCTGCGCTCCGTCGGGGATCCTTGTCGTCGCGCCGACGAGGCCGAGCACCATCGGAATGCCGCGTTCGCGGGCGAGCGCGGCGAGATGCGAGGTGCTGCCGCCGAGCTCGGCGACCACCGCAGACACCCGCGGCAGGATCTGCGCGAGCGCCGGCCCGGCCACCCTGGTCACCAGCACGTCGCCCGGCGCGACGCGCGCGAGTTCGCACTCGCAATTGATGACACAGGCGCGGCCGGCGCCCCAGCCGGCGCCCGAGGGGTGGCCGCGCAGGCCCGGATGCCGCTGCCAGATCGCGTCGGGCACCTCGACCGGACCGGTCGCCAGCGGTCGCGCCTGCACGAGCCTGATGCCCGCCGCGTCCGCGGCCCATTCGATCTCGACGGGATGGCCCAGAACCTCCTCGGCACGGCGCATCATGGCCGCAATCGCGGACACCTCGGCGGGCGTGAGGCAGGGCGCACGGCTCCCGGGCCGAGGGGCGCCTTGCCGATGGACATGACAATGCCCGCTGTGGTCGACCACGCCCGCCGTGGCATTGGCGAGTTCTCCCCCGGCCGTCAGGTCGTAGCGGTCAGGAACCACCTCGCCCTGCGCGATCGCCACCCCGAGACCGGGGGCCGCGGTGACCATCATGCCGCCGTCCGGCGTGCGGCTCATGCCGCCACCCGAACAGCGGGCCTCGACAAGCGGCTGCACGAGGACCGCCATGGCGCAGTCCTCGAGGCGCTTGCCGCGCCCCTCCATGTAGCGCAGCACGCGTGATGACCAGAGCGCGGCCCAGCAGGCCTTGACCGCGGTGAGGAATTCGTCCTCGCCTTCGAGGCCGAGATAGGACTGGAACTGACCGGCAAAGCTCGCGCCGGCACGGTCCTCGTGGCTCAGGGCTTCCCGCTACGCCCTGGCCCTGGTGGCGGTGACCTTTGCTCTTGCCGCCGCCATTCGCCCCCAGGTGGGGGCCAGCCTGGTTCAAGTGG
>JBHHTO010000245.1:0-3718 GCA_046753425.1 Rhodothalassiaceae bacterium
TACCGACCATTAGCAGTCTGCCCATGACACGTCTCCGGTTCGCTGACGCGGCGGCCGCGGCTTCGCGAGGGATGTGCGGCGAAGGGCGCGAGCAGGCGCTCGCGCGCCGCCAGATCGATCATGTCGGGGTCAGCGGACATGGGCGCATGCTTATCCCCTCGCCGCCGCCGGCGCAATGCGGGAAGAGGGCGCACGGTCGATGCCGCATTGACAGAGCGGGACAAGGCCTTACATCTGTCCCACCTGGACGGAGTTCGAATGATGACGGCTGCAGCACCACCACCGATCCGGCTCACGGAGGCCGCGGCCGAGCGCCTCAAGGCGTTGATCGCCGCCGAGGGGCGGCCGCTCGCCTTCCGCGTCTCGGTTTCCGGCGGCGGCTGTTCGGGCTTCACCTACCGGTTCGATCTCGCCGAGAAGGAGGAGCCCGGCGACGTGGCGACCGAGCAGCACGGCGTCAAGGTTCTCGTCGACGACATGTCGCTCCTATATGTGCTCGGCAGCACGATCGACTATGTCGAGGACCTGATCGGCGCCGCCTTCCGCGTCGAGAATCCGAACGCGCAGTCCTCCTGCGGCTGCGGCTCGTCCTTTTCCGTCTGAGCGGAGATCAGCTCGTCTCGTCCTGCGAAACGGCGGGGCTTGCGGCTAGCCCGTCGACCGGGTGCCGGGTCCAGATACGACTGTCACAAAAGACGAGAAGGCAGCCCTTGACCCGCAGCCGGTCGGGCGATTCGAGCACCGCCTTGGCGCGATAGGTGCTGCCATTGCGCGGGTCATGAATGGCGCCCTTGACCCATCGCCCATTTTTGTACTGAAGCCCCTCGAGCACCGTTGCGCCGAGATAGGCGGGATTGCCGCTGCGCGTCCAGACGATGTGGCCGCAGAAGCTCTCGCCGTCCGGGCACGGCTGGATCTCGATGCGGGACTTGCCGCTGTCGCTTTGCCATATGCCGACGATCGCCTCCGGCGAGTCGGTCCCCGGTGCCGCCGCGGCGAGGCCGGCGAAGGCGAAAAGACCGATCAGCAGGGCCAGCGTGCGGTGCACCATGGCGACACTCCGTCTTGCGCGCATTCCGATGGCAGGTCTTGCGGTCCCGTCGCGGCGCCCGCTGCGCCTGCGCCTTGACGTCCATCTTCTCAGTAAGAAGCAATTGCGACAGGATTTGGGCGGAGTTGCGCCCTTTGCGCGACGGCTAGGCCGATCGCCTCAGGCATTCCTCGGAATCGCGATCTTGCGGTGTTGCGCCACCGACAGGATGAGCCCGAAGGAGATCATGATGGTGAGCATGGCCGATCCGCCGTAGGAGATGAGCGGCAGCGGAACGCCGACGACAGGGACGAGCCCCATCACCATGGCGATGTTGATGAAGACATAGAGGAATATGGTGAAGGAAAGGCCTGCCGCGAGCAGCCGCCCGAACTGGTTGCGGCAGGTGACGGCGACATAGAGACCATAGAAGAGCAGAATGAGATAGAGCACGATCACGACAAGCCCGCCGACGATGCCGAACTCCTCGCCAAGCACGGTGAAGATGAAGTCGGTCTTCATTTCGGGCAGGAAGTTGAGATGGCTCTGCGTTCCGGCGAGAAAGCCCTTGCCGAACAGGCCGCCCGATCCGAGCGCGATCTTCGACTGGATAATCTGATAGCCGGCGCCGAGCGGGTCATGCTCGGGGTCGAGGAAGGTGAGGATGCGGGCTTTCTGGTAGTCGTGCAGGAGCCCCCACACCACCGGCACCGCCGCCGCACCCGCCACGCCGCCGCCGATGAACAGCCATTTCGGCGCGCCGCCGAGAAACATCACCGTCACACCGCCGAGTGCCAGCATGACCGCGGTTCCGAGATCCGGTTGGCGCGCGATGAGGATCATCGGCAGCACGATGAGCAGAAGCGGCACGATAAGGTGGAGAAGCCGCGACGACTGCCAGGCATTGAGGCCGTGGTAATAGCGCGCCAGGGCCATCACCAGCGCGATCTTCATCGGCTCGGACGGCTGCAGGCGCATGAAGCCGAGATCGAGCCAGCGCTGGCCACCCATGCCGACGACGCCGATGACCGCGACCGCGGCGAGCAGGATGAGCGCGCCGAGATAGGCGGGATAGGCGAGCCGCAGCCAAGACCGGATGTCGACGAGGGCAATGGCGACGAGAATCAGAAGCGCGACGGCAAAGCGGATCGCGTGACGTTTCGCCCAGGGGTCGAAGCTGGCACCGCCAACGGAATAGAGCATCGCCACGCCGATGCCGCCGATCGCCATGAGCGCAAGCAGGACCAGCCAGTTGAGGTCGCGCAGCTTCTGCGGCAGCGACTTGTGCAGCCGCCTCGGCGCGAAGAGCGTACGCGTGCTCATCTTCCGCCCCCTGCGCTGCCGTCACCGCGCTCCGCGATGCGGTCGCTGCCGGCGACGGGGCGCCGAGCCGGATCGCGGCGCAGCACCATCTCCATCACGTCGCGCGCCACCGGGGCCGCGGCGCTCGAACCGCCACCGCCATGTTCGATCAGTACGCTCAGGGCATAACGCGGCCGGTCGCTGGGCGCATAGGCGACGAACCAGGCATGGTGCCGCTCGCGCCAGGGAAGATCCGACTGCTCGATCTCCTGTTCCCGCTGCGCCTTCGTGATCCGGCGCACCTGTGCGGTTCCGGTCTTGCCGGCCATCCGCATGCCGTCGACCTCGAGTCGCGAGGCATGGGCCGTTCCGCGGTATTCGAGAACCTTCTCCATGCCGCGATGGATGGCTGCAAGATGGCCGCGCGCAAGTCCCAGATCGGGCCAGTCGGCGGGCGCCACCCGCGGTTGTGCGCCGACCTGGCGCACGAGATGGGGCACCACCTGGCGCCCGCCATTGGCGATGCGCGCGGTCATGACGGCAAGCTGCAGCGGAGTCGCGAGGAGGGCTCCCTGGCCGATCCCCACATTGAGCGTCTCACCGCCGACCCAGGGTCTGCCGCTGGTCGCCAGCTTCCAGCCCGGCGTCGGTACAAGCCCGCCGCTCTCGCCGCCGATCTCGATGCCAAAGGTCTCGCCCAGCCCGAATCTGTGCGCCCAGGCGGCCAGCCGCTCGATGCCGAGCTCCCTGGCGACGTGATAGAAATAGACGTCGCAGGATTGCGCAATGGCGTCGACGAGGGCGATGCGTCCGTGCCCGCCCTTCTTCCAGCAATGCCAGAGATTGTCCCCGAGACGGTACTCGCCGGTGCAGTGCACCGTGGTATCGTTCGTGATCACGCCTTCGTGCAGCGCCGCCAACGCCACCACCATCTTGACCGTCGAGCCCGGCGGATACTGGCCATTGAGCGACTTGTCGAGGAGCGGCTTGCGCGGATCCTCGAGCAGGGCCTGCCAGTTCTCGCGACTGATGCCGCGGGTGAAGCTGTTCGGGTCGTAGGACGGGGTCGAGACCTGGGCATAGATGTCGCCGCTGATCACATCCATGACGACGACGGCGGCGGACTCCTCGCCCAGGCGTGTGGCGATCGCCTCCTGCAGTGCGCCGTCGAGCGTCAGCAGGATGTCGTCCCCGGGCTTGCCCTCGTCGCGCGACAGCTCCCGCAGGGGGCGACCATAGGCATTGACCTCGATCTGCCGCGTTCCGGCTGCGCCGCGAAGCGCGTCGTCGAAGGCGCGTTCAATGCCCCGCTTGCCGACCTTGAAGCCGGGCAGCCCGAGAAGCGGGTCGCCGTCAAGATCGTCGGCGGCGGGTGCCCCGACATAG
>JBHHTO010000246.1:0-3694 GCA_046753425.1 Rhodothalassiaceae bacterium
CTGCCGCGCTCGACGAACGGCAAGATCGACCGCAAGGCCATCAAGGCCGCGCTTCTGGCGGCCGCGGAAAAGGAACAGGCAACGGCATGACGGGCCCGGCTCCGCAAGAATCGATGCATCCCGCGATCGCGCGCTGGCAAGGCGCGGACGGCGAAATTCTGATCGGTGGCCGCACGCTGCGGCAGGTCGCACGCGCGGCTGGCCGGACCCCCTTCTATGCCTATGACCGGGCCCGCATCAGCGCGCGTGTGGCCGAGCTCAGGGCAGCGCTGCCCGATGACCTGCGGCTCCATTATGCGATCAAGGCCAACCCGATGCCCGAGGTGATCGCGCATCTCGCTCCCCTCGTCGACGGCGTCGACGTCGCCTCCGCGGGCGAGCTTGCGCGCGCGCTCGAGGCGGGGCTCGATCCCGCCGAGATGGGATTCGCCGGCCCCGGCAAGACCGACGACGAGCTCGCCGCCGCGGCCGCGGCCGGGGTTCTGATCGAGCTCGAATCGGAGGGCGAGATGCGCCGTCTCGCGGCCATCGCCGCCGAGCGCAGGCTGCGTCCGCGCGTGGCGGTACGGGTGAACCCGGACTTCCGCCTCAAGGGCTCGGGCATGCACATGGGTGGCGGCCCGAGCCAGTTCGGTGTCGATGCCGAGGCGGTACCGGCGCTCCTGCATTCGCTCGCCGGCCTGCCGCTCGCATTCGAGGGCTTCCACATCTTCGGCGGCTCACAGAATCTGAGCGCGGACGCGCTCCTCACGGCGGAGCGGGAGATTGCCGCCCTCGCCATCCGCCTTGCCGCTGCGGCACCGGCGCCGGTGCGCCATGTCAATATCGGCGGCGGCTTCGGCATCCCCTATTTCCCGAAGGACCGGCCGCTCGACCTCGCCGCGGTGGGTGCGGGGCTCGCCGACATCGTGCGCGACATCAAGGCGGCCCTGCCCGAGGCCAGGGTCATCCTCGAGCTCGGCCGCTATATCGTCGGCGAGGCCGGCCTCTATGTCTGCCGCGTCATAGACCGCAAGGTCTCGCGCGGGCAGGTCTTTCTCGTCACCGACGGCGGTCTGCACCATCATCTGGCAGCGACCGGCAATTTCGGCCAGGCGATCCGGCGCAACTACCCCGTCGCCATCGGCACCCGCTTCGGTGCGCCGGCGGAGAAGACGGTGAATGTCGTCGGCTGCCTGTGCACGCCGATCGACCTGCTTGCCGACCGCATGCCGCTGCCGCGCGCCGAGGTCGGCGATCTCGTGGTTGTCTTCCAGTCCGGCGCCTATGGGCTGAGTGCCAGTCCGACCGCCTTCCTCGGCCATCCCCCGCCGGGCGAGATTCTGCTCTAGTCGCGAAGATCGAACCGCTGCGCCAGATAGTCCATGGTGACGATGCGGTTGAGCGTGTCCGCATCGTTCACCTGCTCGATGGCGAACAGGTCCCGCATGAAGGGAAGCGACGGGTCCATGACGGTCCGCAACCGCTCCTCCGCGAGCCAGGGCGGGCGGTGCCACCCTTGTCGCCGTCGCCTGAAAATGCGGATATGCCGACGCAGCCAAATGGGCCGCATCAGGGTCGACCAGGTGTCGAGCCGGTATCGCCAGCCGGGCGGCGAGTCGAAGCCAAAACCGTATCCGGTCGGCAGCGCCGCGAGCCGTGGCGAGAGCGCCGTGATCAGTGCCGCCTGCAGCCGCCCGTAATCCTTGAATGGGACGGGCACCTGCGCCGCCGTATCGATCAGGCGATGCTCGAGGAAGGGGAAGGCCATAGCCCCGAAGCGTTGATTGATCTCGGCCTCCCGTGCGGTCCAGAAGCGGCCGCGAAAGAGGGGATAGAGAAGCTGCGCCTGCAGGGACGTGAGCCGACCCGTTCCGGTATCGAGCTGCTCGCGCATACGCAAGGCCATCTCGTCGCAATAGGCGGGAATGGCCGATCGATCACGGATCCAGCGCGGATCGAACCCGCTATAGAAACTGGCGACAATGTCCTCGGTCCGATATGCGCGGTCACGCAGCGAGAAGAAGTTACGATAGATCTCTCCCAGACCGCCATTCACCGGCAGATACCCGTCCTGGTGTCGAGAACGGCGATCCGGCACATCGGCACCATTGTCGAAAAGACCGGTGTTTTTCCAGCCATCGAAATGGACCAAGCCGGCCTCGACCACCGCGCGGAACGCCTCGCCGTCCGGTGTTGGATCCTTGCCCTTGTCGACATGGCGCAGCTTCAGGCCCTCGGCCTCAGCGACATGTTTCGCAATGCGTACATCGATGTCTCGGTCGGCACCATACACATAGAGTTCGGGGAGCACCCCCTGCTCGAGGAGGAGAGCGAGCAGCAGACGGCTGTCATAGCCGCCGGAAAAAGACAGACGGATGCGCCCCTGAGAAAAGGTAACGAGCGGTGTCAAGGCCGCACGCAGGGCCCCAAGATTCGCGTGCAGCGCCTCATCGAAGGAGTGAAAACCCGCAACAGGGTCGTGGCGGATCAGCGGCGCAATCTGCGACACCGTTTCCTTCTTACCGAGGTGCAAGCGACGATCGGCACCAAAAAAGCGCAGCTCCCGGATAAAGGTTCGACCGCCATAGCAGGCGCCGGCAAAGGCATAGACATGCGCACCGACAGGATCGACATGTCCCTTGTCGATACAGCACAAGGCGGCAAGGAAGGAGTTCGAATACAGCTGCTTTTCGGCCAGGTGATAGATCTTGTGCGCGCCAAGGCCGTCACAGAAAACCTCGATGCCATCGGCTCCACAACGCAGCAGCGTGAAATGCCCTTGCGTGTCGCGCCGGTCGAACCGGCCCGACGCCATCGCCTCGCCGCAGGCGCGCAGCGCCTCGACGCCCGACAGGCCGCGATAAAGGAAGAGTCCCGCGGCGAGGAGAAGGGAACCCGGCTCGGACTCGACGCTGATAATGCCGGTGCGTGACGGCGTTTCGATGAGATCAAGCACCCATTCGCCAAATCGCCGCGGCGGCAGAGGATGGAATCCCTGTGCCGTCGCCATCTGCCGGAAGCGCTCGATGCCCTTGCTGGCGGCTGCGTCGGGGCCGGTGGCGCGGGACAGAAGATAGATGCTCATCCCTTGCAAGCGGGGCCCGCGGCGCCCACCCTGGACCACTTCGTCACGACAAGGGCCGCCTGGCCTGATTCCGGCACTTGAATCATGAAAAGCTGTTCCCCGACCGCATCGTCTGTGCCAGACTCATGGGCTACGGCTGCGCCAAGGTCAAGCGGGCCGCATTTCGCTGTCGGTTTCCATGGAGAGAGCACGCGTGCGTCGCCTTTCGCATCTGTCTTGCTGTCCCGCTGCCATCGTCCTTGTGATCGCACTCCTGATTGTCTCCGTCGCGGCGGCGGGAGCAGGCGCAGCATCGTCTTCGCCGCAGATACCAAGCCTTGACCAGCTTGCCCGGTTGGTGGCCGATCTCGCACCCGGGCACTGGCGCGAGCTGCCCGGCGATCCCCGAACGACTTACATTTCCAAAGAGGACGCGTTGCGCATTTCCGGCGGCGACGCCGCGGCGGCCGAACGCCTGTGGGGCTGGGGCGGGCCGAAGGAGACCTTCAATGCCTATTCCGGCGCCGCCTTCGACGGGCGCCGGCTCTATTTCTTCGGCGGCGGTCACCATCATTACCGGGGTAATGACATCAAGGTCTATGATCTCGAAACGCTCTCCTGGTCGCGCCTTTACGACCCGTCCTTGGT
>JBHHTO010000247.1:0-3690 GCA_046753425.1 Rhodothalassiaceae bacterium
CCAGGTCGATCTGGAGACCTTCACCAGCGACAGGCGATTTGTCCCCGAGAAGGGCCCGCGCGCCGTGCACAGCTATGACAGCTTCGTCTATACGCCGAAGACCCACGCGCTTTATCTTTTCGGCTCCCGCGCGCGCAGCATCTGGAAGTTCGACCTCGCGACATTCGAACGCACGCGCGACCCCTGGCAGGCCTGGCGGGCAATCCCCTGGCCCGCGGCCCTGCCGCGGACCGATACCTCCTTCCAGAAGGTCGAGCTTCTGCCGGACGGCCGCATCCTGCTCATCGTCGCCGGACGCGGCACCAAGGCGACCGTTTTCGATCCGCTGACGGAGACGATCGCACCACCCCAACGAAGCAACGGAACGGTGGCGGTGCTGACATGGCGCGATGCGAATGCCCGCGCCTATACCGTTCGCGGCGACATGCTCGACGAATATGACGGAGAGGGCCGACTGACCGCAACTGCGGTGACACGGCTGCCGGCGGCGCTGCAGGCACATGCGAACAGGATCGGGATCGCCTATGACCGCAAGCAGGACCGCTTTCTCTTCTGGCCCGGCAACCGGCCGGTCTGGATCTGGCAGCCGACCGGCAATGTCTGGGTAGAGATGACCAATGCGGACGGCCCTGCACCGGTGATGCAGGACGGCGACGGCGTGTGGTCGAAATGGGTCTATCTCGAGCCGCTCGACATCTTCCTCGGCATGGCGGATCCGGATCACAGCTTGTGGGCCTATCGCGCACCGGAGACCATGCCCGCGGCCTCCATGAGGGCGGCATCCGACTTGCGCCAGTCTCTGGAGCGCGATGGATTCACCTGCGCCGACACGGTGCCCGGCTGGGAATGCCCACCGCTGCAGCCGCAGATCCGCAAGGGCACGGTGACGAAGGGCGTCTATCTTCAGTGCGGCACGGTCAAGGGACCGGTGGATTTCCACGGCGCCCGGCTCGAGAAGGCGGTCTGCGGCAGCAAGGCGGCGCTCATTGCCAAGGACGGTGCCGAGATTCGCAATGTGGAAATCTCCGACATCTCGATCGGCGTCAATGCCGCCTGCATCCGCTGGGCCGGGGGGCGTCTGCGGGTGCACAGGGTGCGCTGCCGCCGCGCCGATATGGGGCTTCTTGGCCGCGGAACCGTGCTCGAGATGAGCGACAGCAGCTTTGGTGAAACGATCGATGCCGGCGCCAATCATGGTCATGTTCTTTATCTCGTTTCGGCAGACGAGGTCGTCATCCGCAACAGCCGCATCTTCGATCCCGGCAATGAGGGCCATGTGCTCAAAAGCGGCGCCAAGCGCCTCGTGGTCGAGAACAGCACCCTCGCCGCCGGCGCGCAGCCCTATTCCCGCATCATCGATGCCTTCAACGGCGGACGGCTCGAGCTGCGCGATGTGACGCTCGTCACAGGCCGCAACGGCGGCAATGGCGATGTCATCGGCTTCGGCGCCGAGATGCGCGAGAAATTCGCCGACAATTCCATCACCCTGCAGGGCGGCATCATCGACTGCCGCAGCGGCCCGGTGCGCCGCCTCGTCCATCTCTGGCAGGAGCGGACGGGACCGGTCAGCATCGACTGGCATCCGGGCAGCGTACTGGGCTGTCCGCCCGGACCATGAGCGGCGAGGTGGACATCCGGGCGCGGCGGCGTGCGCGCCGGGCCGACGCGCTGCCCGCGCTCGTGGTGATCATCGACACCGAGGAGGAGTTCGACTGGGCGCGGCCCATAAGCCGCGACAATCGCGCCGTCACCAGCATCGCCGGGCAGGCGCGGGCGCAGGCGATCTTCGCCCGCTACGGCATCGTGCCGACCTATGTCGTCGACTATCCGGTGGCCACCGATGCGGACGCCGTGGCGACGCTGCGGGCGTTCCAGGATGCGGGGGAGGCACTCATCGGGGCGCATCTCCACCCCTGGGTGACGCCGCCCGAGACGGAAGCGGTGACACCCGCGAATTCCTATCCCGGCAATCTGCCGCCGGCGCTCGAGGAAGCGAAGCTGCGCACGCTCACCGACGCGATCGCGGCCAGTTTCGGCCGCCGCCCGCGCATCTACAAGGCGGGGCGCTACGGCATCGGCCCCAATACCCCGGCGATCCTCGCCCGCCTCGGCTACAGGGTCGATGCGAGCGTTGTGCCCCATACCGAATTCTGCGCCGACGGCGGGCCGGACTTCCGCCACGAGCGGCCGGTCCCGCGCGCCTTCGACAGGGACGGCGAGGTCATGGAGCTGCCCTTGAGCGTCGGCTTCTGCGGCCTTCTCCGGCCTTGGGGACCCGCGCTCTACCCGCCGGCGACGCGGGGCCCGATGATGCGCCTGCGCCTGCCCGGCATCCTCGCCCGCACGCGCCTTCTCGAGCGCATCCGCTTGAGCCCCGAAGGCGCGGACGCGGCCGATCACATCCGGCTGACGCGGGCGCTTGTCGCTGACGGCGTGCGCGTCTTCTCCTATACCTATCACAGCCCCTCGCTGGTGCCCGGCCACACCCCCTATGTGCGGACCGCGCGCGCGCTCGATGCCTTCCTCGACCGCATGGACCGCTATTTCGACTGGTTCTTCGGCACCCTCGGCGGCCGCGCCACAACGCCGCTCGCGGTCAGGGAACGGTGGGAGCGGGAGGGGCACGCCGAGGCAAGCGCAGGCGCGCCGGGCGTCTGATCCACGCCCATGGGGCGGCCATGTCCACCATGCCGGCCAATCCATGAAGGCGGTCTGATCCGCACGCAGGGGGGCCGGCCGTTTCTGCCACCATGTCCGGCGGGCATTGCCACTTCTCCACGCATGCACCCCTTGCACGCAAGCCACCTTGGCGCGAATATTGACGCGTTATGCGGACGAATCTCGAACATCACTCCGTCGCAAACGAATTCAAGCGCGTAGGGATGCGCAAGAACGTCCTGGCGCGCTTGTTGACGGAACGGCAGCCCACAGGAGTGACGTTCAAATCGGGGCACCTTGAAAAACGTCGCGCTCTGGCCGGATTCCGGTAGAATCTGCGCTGTGGGCAGTATGACCGGGAGGTGCTGATGGGCCGGCTGGGCTTCTTCGATGTTTCGAAGCGCCATGCCGGGCTGGAGGCGAAGGCGGACCCGCTGGTGAAGCGGAACGCGATGGTGCCCCGGGCGGATTTCCGGCCCCGGCTGGAGGCGGTGTGGCGGCGGTGGCCGGAGGCGCGGAAGTCCAAGGCGGGGGCAAGCCCTGGGACGCGGTCGTGATGTTCATGGCGCTCGTGCTGTGCGAGCTGTACAACCTGTCCGACGAGCAGTTCGAGTGCCAGCTGCGCGACCGGCTGTCGTTCATGCGCTTCCTTCATGCGCTTCCTTCATGCGCTTCCTTCATGCGCTTCCTGGGGCTGGGTCTGGAGGATCCGGTGCCGGACGCCAAGACGGTCTGGCAGTACCGCGAGCAACTGGTCCAAGCCGGGGGCGTCGACGCGCTGTTCGGCGCCTTCGACGCCTACCTGAAGGCGCGGGGCTGGCTGGCGATGGGCGGGCAGATGATCGACGCCTCGATCGTACCGGTACCCAGGCAGCGCAACGGGCGCGAGGAGAACGCGGCCATCAAGGCCGGCGAGACGCCCGAGGGTTGGGACGAGAAGCCGGCCAAGAAGCGCCAGAAGGACACCGACCGCCGAGCAAGCGCGAGCAACAGGGCAACACGACCCGATCGAAGGTCCGCGCCCGGGTCGAA
>JBHHTO010000248.1:0-3690 GCA_046753425.1 Rhodothalassiaceae bacterium
AGATCGGCGTTGCCCTCGAGAAGCTCGAGCACGCCGCAGCCGACGGTGCCGAGCCCGGCGACGCCGATGCGCAGCGGCTTCACCTTGCCGGAAGCGGCGTCTCCCGCCACGGCAGGGGCGTCAAGGGACGATGCGGTCCGCGTCATGGCGCGACTCCCAGTTCTCGCTCAGCCGGTCAGCGACGGCGGTGGCGATGGCCATGGTCGTCGCGTCGCCACCGAGATCGTGGCTGCGTACGCCCTGCGCCAGCACCGCGTCAACCGCCTTGCGGACGAGCGCCGCGTCCTCTCGCCGGCCGAGGCTCAATTCGAGCATCATGGCCACGCTCTCGATCATGCCCACGGGGTTGGCGATGCCCTGGTCGGCGATGTCGGGCGCGGAACCGTGGACCGGCTCATAGAGCCCGCGCGCGCCGTCGCCAAGCGCGGCCGAGCCGAGGAGCCCGATCGAGCCGGCGAGCACGCTCGCCTCGTCGCTCAGGATGTCGCCGAAGAGATTCTCGGTCACGATCACGTCGAATGTGCGCGGGCGCGTCATGAGGCACATCGCCGCCGCATCGACGAGCAGGATCGCGAAATCGAGATCGGCGAATTCCTCGGCGATGATCCGGCCCGTCACCTCGCGCCAGAGCCGGCTGGTCTCGAGCACATTGGCCTTGTCGATGAGCGTCAGCCTGCCACGGCGCGTGCGCGCAAGGCCGGCGGCGCGGCGCGCCACGCGCGCGATCTCCTCCTGCGTGTAGCGGCAGACGTCCTCGGCCGCTTCCGCATCGCGGCGCCTGGCGCCGAAATAGAGCCCGCCGGTGAGCTCGCGCACGAACAGGAGATCCGTGCCCCGGACCACCTCCGGCCGCAGCGGCGAGGCCTCAATGGCCGCCGGGTGTACCCGCACGGGCCGCAGATTGGCGTAGAGCCCGAGCGCCCGTCGCAGGGCGAGAAGGCCCGCTTCGGGACGCTTCTCGCCGGGCAGATCGTTCCATTGCGGCCCGCCGACAGCACCGAGCAGCAGCGCGTCGGCGGCGCCTGCGGCGGCAAGCGTCGGCTCGGGCAATGGCGTTCCAAAGCGTTCGATTGCATCGCCCCCGATCGCCGCTTCCTCATAGGCAAGATCGAACCCGGATCTTGCGGCAAGACGGTCGAGGACGAGGCGGGCCGCGTCCAGCACCTCGGGCCCGATGCCATCGCCGGGGAGCAGCAGGATCCTCGCCATGGCGCTCAGCCGGCAGCGGTGCGGGTCGGCAGCGGCACGGCCTCGCCCTCGAGCGGCTCGAGCCAGCCCCAGCGGTCCGCTGTCCGGCCGTCGAAGAGGCCGAAAAAGGCATCCTGGATCGCCGTTGTCACCGGCCGCTCGCCGGAGCCGACGGCAAGCCGGTCGACCGAGCGCACCGGCGTCACCTCGGCGGCGGTGCCGGTGAGAAAGATCTCATCGGCGAGATAGAGCATCTCGCGCGGGATCGGCTGCTCGACGAGCTCGATGCCAAGGCTTTGGGCCAGCGTCATCACCGTATCGCGGGTGATCCCGGCGAGGATCGAGGCCGCCGCCGGCGGCGTGATGAGACGCCCCTTCTTCACCAGGAACAGGTTCTCGCCCGCGCCCTCGCTGACGAGGCCATCCACCGAGAGTCCGATCCCTTCCGCGAAGCCGCGCTCATGCGCCTCGCGGCTGATGAGCAGGCTGGAGAGATAGTTGCCGGCCGCCTTGAGCCCGGCGGGCACGGTATTGGGCGCCGCCCGCTGCCAGCTCGAGACGCAGACGTCGATGCCCTCCTTCTGCCCGGTCTCGCCGAGATAGGCCCCCCAGGGGAAGGCAGCGATCGAGACCTCGACCGGGCTCGCACGGCCGAGCAGACCGATGCCGCCATAACCCTTGTAGGCGATGGGACGGATATAGGCGCTCGTCAGCCCGTTCTCCGCCACCACGCGGCGCGAGGCGGCGTGCAATTCGTCACGCGAATAAGGGAGGTCGATGCCATAGACGCGGCCCGAATGATAGAGCCGGTCGATATGGTCGCCGAGGCGGAAAAGCCGCGCGCCCCAGGGGGTCTCGTAGGACCGGATGCCCTCGAACACGGCGGTGCCGTAATGGAGCGCGTGGCTGAGCACATGCACCTTCGCGTCGGCCCAGGGCACAAGCTCACCGTTCATCCAGATATAGTCGGTGGGCGTGATCGCCATCATTCGTCTCCCTCAGCCGCGCGTGTGCCGATCATGTTTCCACAGAAAGTGTCGCATCGAAACTTCACCTTTGTCTTAAGCGCCGGCGCCCGCCGCCGCCGGCACCATCGCCTGGTCTGCCGCCTGATCCGCCCATGGCGCGGCGCCGCGTGTGTTGCAGTCCACCGTCTCGACCGGAATCAGCTTCTCGAGATGGCGCACGAGGACGGCCAGATCACCGCGGTGCCAGGGCAGGCGCGCGACCTCAAGCTCGAGCCGGCAGCCGCGGTTGCCCTCGCGCGCCATGGCAAGGGCCTGAACCCGCCAGCCGCGCCGCTCGATGGTGCCGATGACGCGCATCAGCGCGCCCTGGGACTCGTCGATCAGAAGCGAAACCCGTTCCATCATCACTCCGTCTCCTCAAGCATTTCGTGATTGTCGGCGCCCGGCGGCACCAGCGGCCAGACATTGGCCAGGGGATCGATCTTCACGTGCAGCAGGGCGGGGCCCCTGGCGCCGAGCAGCCAGTCGATGGCGCCGGCCACCGCGTCGCGGCGCTCGATGGTTCGTGCCGCAAGGCCGAAGACGCGGGCGAGGGCGGCGAAGTCGGGATTGTCGGAGAGGTCGACCTCGCTCTGCCTGCCATTGAAGAAAATGTCCTGCCACTGGCGCACCATGCCCAGTGCCTGATTGTCGAGAAGCACGATCTTGAGCGGCAGGCGGTAGCGATTGAGCGTCGCCAGTTCCTGGATGTTCATCATGATCGACCCGTCGCCGGTCACCGTGACGACGGGCACGCCGGGTGCGGCATGAAGCGCACCGATGCCGGCGGCAATGCCGTAGCCCATGGCACCGAGCCCGCCCGAGGTGAGGTGCGCCTCGGGGCGCGTGAAGCGGCAGTGCTGCGCCGCCCACATCTGGTGCTGGCCGACGTCGCAGGTGACGATCAGATCCTCGCCGGCGGCCTCGGAGAGCATGCGCAGCAGCGCCGGCGCATAGACCCCCTCGCCCGGCGCATCATAGCGCCAGGCATGCGCCCGCCGGAGCTGCGCCGTCTCCTCGCGCCAGGAAGTGAGGGCGAGCGGGCCCGGCCGCAGTGCCTCAAGGGCCTGACCGAGATCGCCGACGAGGGCAAGATCGGCGGCGCGGATCTTGCCCACCTCGGCAGGATCGGCATCGAGATGAAGAATGCGGGCCTCGGGCGCGAAGCCGTCGACGCGGCCGGTGGCGCGGTCGTCGAAACGGGCGCCGCAGGCGATCAGCAGGTCCGAGCGCTGCACCGCGAGATTGGCCGCCTTGTTGCCGTGCATGCCGAGAAGCCCAAGGAATTCCGGCGCATCGGTGGGGATCGCCCCGAGCCCCTTGAGCGTCGCCACCACCGGCAGTCCGGTACGCCGGATGAAGCCACGAAACGCCGCCGTCGCACCGGCAAGGGCGATACCGCCGCCGGCATAGACGAGCGGCCGCCGGGCCTCGCGGATCATCGCCGTGGCCCGTGCCACCGCTGCCGCCTCGGGCAGCGGTAGCGGCGCCGGTC
>JBHHTO010000249.1:0-3628 GCA_046753425.1 Rhodothalassiaceae bacterium
GCAGCAAGTGGAAGCGAAGCCGGCGCCGGCTCCCGTGGAGCCGGCGGTGGTGCCGGTTGCGCCATCCACGCAGCGGCACAATGGGGGCCCGCCTGCACCGGAGGCCTATTCCGAGCTGCTGTCCACCATCGACGATCTGCGCCGCCTGCTCGGCGACTATCGCGCGCGCATGGATCAGGTCCTGCGCCTCGTGAGCGAGCAGGAGCGGCGCCGGAAGAAGGGGGTGTGACGTGGCCGCAAGCGGCAAACAGGAGGGCGGGATTGCCAATGCCATGACGGTGGACGTCGAGGATTATTTCCAGGTCTCGGCAATGGAGCCGGTCATCCGGCGAGAGCAGTGGGACGCCATGCCCTGCCGCGTCGAGCGCAATGTCGAACGGGTGCTCGACCTGTTCGCGCGCCGGGGCGTGCGCGCGACCTTCTTCACGCTCGGCTGGATCGCTGAACGCTATCCCGCCATGGTGCGCCGCATTGCCGATGCCGGGCACGAGATTGCCTCGCACGGCATGGCACATCACCGTGTCACGACACAGGACCCCGACAGCTTCCGTGACGATGTGCGGCGCTCGCGCCGCGTTCTTGAGGATACGGCCGGATTGCCGGTCAGGGGCTATCGCGCGGCCAGCTTCTCGCTCACCCGTGACACCGGCTGGGCGCACCAGATCCTGGCCGAGGAGGGCTATGCGTACAGCTCCAGCGTCTATCCGATCCGGCACGATCATTACGGCATTCCCGACGCGCCCCGCGCGCCCTACCGGCCCCTTGCCGATGCCGATTTCCTTGAGGTCCCGATCAGCACCTTCGAGCTGTTCGGGCGCCGCCTGCCCTGTGGTGGCGGCGGCTATTTCCGCCTCTTTCCCTATCTCTGGACGGCCCATGGCATCCGTCGCGGCAGTCACGCCAGGGGGCGTCCGGCGGTGTTCTATTTTCACCCTTGGGAAGTCGATCCGCACCAGCCACGGATCCGGGGCACGAGCCTGCGCACGCGGATCCGTCATTACACCAATCTCGCGCGCATGGAGCGAAAACTCGCGCGGCTGCTTGGCGCTTTCCGCTGGGACCGCATGGATGCCATTTTCCTGCGCGCGACGGGGGACTGAATGCACGGCATGGCTGGAGTCGAGACAAGGACATTTGTACCCGAGCAGGCGGCGGCGTGGGATGCCTTCGTGCGCGCCCATGAGCACGGCACCTTCTTTCATCTGAGCGGATGGAAAGAGGTGATCGAAAAGGCCTTCGGACATGCCTGTCCTTATCTCGTCGCCATCGAGGGCGGGGAGATCGCGGGCGTCCTGCCCCTCGTCCACCTGAAGAGTCGGATCTTCGGCAACCGTCTGGTCTCGAACGCCTTCTGCGTCTATGGCGGTCCCCTTGCCGCGAGCGAGGAGGTGGCGCAGGCCCTCGACGCGGCCGCCATGGCGCTCGCCGACCGGCTTGGCGTCGACAGTCTCGAATACCGCCTGCTGCGGCCGCGGCGCGACGACTGGCTGCGCCACGACGATCGCTATGCGACCTTTCGCAAGCCGATCAGCGATGACGACGAGCAGAACCTGCTCGCCATCCCGCGCAAGCAAAGGGCCATGGTGCGCAAGGCGATCCGGCTCGGGCTCACCAGCGATGCGCCGGTACCGCCCGATGACGTGCATGCGGTCTATGCCGAGAGTGTGCGCAATCTCGGCACGCCGGTCTTCCCGCGACGCTATTTTCGGCTGCTTGCCCAGGTGTTCGGCAAGGATTGCGAGGGGCTGCTCGTGCATCATGAGGGCAGCCGGGTGGCCGCGGTGCTGAGCTTCTACTACAAGGACCAGGTGCTGCCCTATTATGGCGGCGGCACCGCCGCCGCGCGGCAGCTTGCGGGCAATGATTTCCTTTACTGGGAGGTCATGCGCCGCGCCGCCGCGCGCGGCTGTCGGATGTTCGATTTCGGCCGCAGCAAGGTCGGGACCGGCGCTTTCAATTTCAAGAAATACTGGGGGTTCGAGCCGCAGCCGCTCTGTTACGAATACCGTCTGCGGCCGGGGCAGACGCTCAATGAGGTCAGCCCCAACAACCCGAAATACGGCCTTGCGATCGCAGTGTGGCGGCGACTTCCATTATGGGTGACCAACGGCCTCGGGCCGGTCATTGCGCGCAATCTGGGGTGACGGGGAATGATGGGGCGGCGGCGATGAGCAGCGGACAGCAGGCGCACGCGATACGGGCGGCGGCCCTGTCGCCGCAATGGAAGTGGGCGCTCGGTCTGTTCGCGCTGATCGTGGCGTTTGTTCTCGGGCTCCATTTCGATGCCCTTTCCTCCATGGTCGCGGTGTGGCTCGGCTCGCGAACCTACAATCACGGCTTTCTCATCCCACCGATCGCCCTGTGGCTCGTCTGGCAGCGACGCGAGACGCTTCTCCAAGAGGTGCCGCGCCCTGCTTTCTCCGGCCTTCTGTGGCTCGGCGCCGCCGCGGTGCTGGCGCAGCTCGGTCATCTCGCGCAGGCGAACACGGTCGAGCATTTCGCGCTTGTCTTGATGCTTGAGGGCGCCGTCGTGACCAGCTTCGGCTGGCGGCTGGCGCGGCGGCTGGCCTTTCCGCTCTTCTATCTCTTCTTCATGGTGCCGTTCGGCGATTTCGCGATCGAGCCGATGCAGGAGCTGACGGCGCGGGCGACGACCATTTTCGTGCGCGCGAGCGGTGTCCCGATCTATCTCGAGAACTGGGTGATGGTGATCCCGGGCGGGGCCTTCCTCGTCGCCGAGGCCTGTTCGGGCGTGCGCTTCCTGATCGCCACGATCGCGCTCGGCGTGCTGATGAGCCACCTCTTCTTCACGCGCGGCTGGAAGCGGGCGCTCTTCGTCCTTCTGTCGGTTCTTGTCCCCATCGGCGCCAATGTGGTGCGCACCTACGGCATCGTCATGCTCGCCTATTTCAGCGACTTCAAGATTGCGGTGGGGGTCGACCATATCGTCTACGGCTTCATCTTCCTGTCCATCGTGCTGCTGATCCTGATCGGCATCGCCTATGCGATGCGCGATCCCGAGGCGGCGGGACCCGTCGGTGGCCCGGTGACAGCAGCGGCGAGCCCGGCGGCGGGCGCCGGCATCCGCGCCCCGTTCGTTGCGCTTGGTGCGGTGCTGGTCCTGCTGGCGGTCGCCGGCTATGGCGCGCATCTCGACCGGCCGCTGCCGGTTCCGGCGGTGACGCTGCGGCCGCCGGCCGTTGATGGCGGCTGGCGGCTCACGGAGACCGACCCGCCCGGCTGGCAGGGGCAGTATCCCGGCGCCGATGCCGCGCGGACCTGGGCCGTCGGCAAGGACGGCCGGCAGCTTCGCGCATTCGTCGCCTATTATGCCCATGAGCGGCCCGGGCACGAGCTGATCTCACACCGCAATTCCCTGCTCGGCCGCGACACGCATCAGGCCTTGCGCAAGGGACGCGTGCGGGGCTGGCAGCCGTCGCGCATACCGGCTCCCGCCTTCCTCGTCCTGCATGGTGCCGAGGGTCCGCGTACCGTGTGGTACTGGTACTGGGTCGACGGCACGTTCGTCTCGAACGCCGCTTTGGCCAAGCTCCGCCAGCTCAAGGTCGGTCTGTTCGGGGGGAACATCGCGAGCGCATTCGTCGCCGTCGCTGCCGAGTATCGGGAT
>JBHHTO010000250.1:0-3595 GCA_046753425.1 Rhodothalassiaceae bacterium
TGCCGCACTCGACCCGCCGGCGCATCTGCCGCGGCCTCCGTATGCTGGCGGAAAAGAAGCTCGAAAACCCGTGGAAGAAGCACGGCAATATGCCGCTTTGAGGGGAGGGGATGGGCTATGCCAGGTGAGAATCGTCGTCGAAGATGATCCGGAGCAACTCTTGGCAGACAAATCTCTTGGGTCGGACATTCGCTGGTAGCGGGACCAGTTGACCTATGTGTATGAGCTTCTCGACATTTCCCTTCGCAGCGCGATAGGTGACGCCCAGGTGATCGGCCGCGTCCGGTATCGAAATGCTGAGCTTGTCGAATACAAGGTCGATAAGCTCCGGCAGCAGGGCAGACGCTCGCGCTTGGCGTACCTGCTGGAGATATCTCTCTCTCAGAGCAGCAATCTTGTTGACCCTTTCCATTGCATCCTTTGCCGATTCTTCGACCATACGGGCGAAGAAACAAATCCAGTCCTCCCATGCCCCCTTTCTCGAAACGTCAAGCATCAGGTCATTGTATTGGTCCTTGTGCCTTTCGATGGCCGGGCTGATGTACAATAGCGGAACAGGCAGGATGTCATGGGCGACAAGAAGCAAGGGTACGAGCAGACGCCCAAGGCGGCCGTTGCCGTCTGGAAAGGGGTGAATCGTCTCGAACTGGTAGTGCACGAGCGCATTGAGGACAACGGGGGGCATCTGGCGCGCTTCGGTGGAGTGAATGAATTTTTCGAGGTCGCTCATGAGACCATCGGTGTCGGCCGGAGGCGCAGGAATGAAACGGGCGCCCGCAATACCGTGGGACGGCGTGCCAATAAAGTTCTGATCACGCTTGTACGCGCCGGGAATGATGGCGGCGCCTCGGTGGCGGCGCACCCCTTTCAAAAGAACGCCATGGAGTTCCCGGATCAGGCGCGATGATACGGGAAGGGTGTCCAGACGCCTCAATCCATGCTCGAGAGCAGCGATGTAATTATACACTTCACGTGTATCAGGGTTGTCATGCCCGCGCTTTTTGTCGGGCTCGAAGAGCAGAAGCTCGGATGGTGTCGTATAGGTCGCCTCGATATTTGACGAGGAGATGGCCTCGCGGTGCTGCAGGGGATTGATCAGGTGGAGCGGATTGCTGGCCTTGTAGCGCATGCCTTTGAGCTCCGCCATCGCCCTTGATGCGCGATCTACGTCATTGATGAAACGGTTTGTGTCGAGGGCCGGTGGCAGGGGATTGGGGACGAAGGCCCACTGGTCCAAAACGGTGCGTACCAAGCGCCCACTGGGCGAATTCGCAAATTCTTCAGGATTCATCGCCGTTCTCCCTGCAATCACAGGAGCGGAAAAACCAGGTGCAAGAGTATCATTCACATCAGGGAATTATACTTTTCATGAGAAATGTATCATTGTGCAGCTCTTAACACCCGCCGGAGCACAAGTGCAAGGCCTATGGCGGCGCCTATGACGTCATGAGCTCGAAGCATCTGCGCGGCGATCTCAACTATGCCTGGCCGACGGCCGAGATCGCGGTGATGGGTGCCAAGGGCGCGGTCGAGATCCTCTATCGCGGCGACAAGGACGATCCGGAGAAGCTCGCCCGCCATCAGAAGGAATACGAGAAGCTCTTCGCCAATCCCTTCGTCGCCGCCGCCCGCGGCTTCATCGACGAGGTGATCATGCCGCACTCGACCCGCCGGCGCATCTGCCGCGGCCTCCGTATGCTGGCGGAAAAAAAGCTCGAAAACCCGTGGAAGAAGCACGGCAATATGCCGTTGTGATCCGTCTGCGGCCTTTGCATCGGCTGCCTGTATGGCATACACTGTAGTGAGATGCACTACTGGGACAGCGCGCGATGCATGATGACGCCGAATGGATCAGTGCGGCCGAGGCGAATCGCCGCTTTCCCCGGCTTCTGGCGGCGGTGCGGTGCGGACGGCGATTCATCGTGACGAGCCACGGGGAACCCGTCGCATGCGTGATGCCCGTGCGGGATGCACCCGCTGCCAGGACCGCCGCGCGCCGGGCGCTGATCGCCCGCCTGCGCGCCCAGCGACCCGTCGACATCGGACCTTGGCGGCGCGACGAGCTCTATGAGCACAGCCGGCAGCCTCGCGCTTGATACGAACACGCTCGTCTATGCCGGAGGGGTCAATGGCGCTGCCAAGCAGGCAGACGCTCTTGCGCTCTTGGACAGGCTCGCGGATCAGGAAACTCTGCTGCCCGCCCAGGCGCTGGGCAAACTGGCCGTCGTCCCCATCATCCGAGCCGGTCCATCACGTTCAAAACGCCGGATTTGGCGTCTTCATGACACCGCACATTCCACCTGGCGGCCAAACCCTTAGCCGATCGAAGTCGTCATTGGGGCGCGCGCGTCGCTCCACAGACTCATCCTCGAGCGGTCTGTCAGCCTCGCGCGGGAGCGTCATCGCCGCAGATTGAGAGCGCCTTGAGCAGCGCCGGCCCTGCCAGCCGTGCGGCAAAAAAAGCGCCGCCATCCCATGCCCCGCTGCCGCCTGTCAGCGCGAACCGGCCGCCACGAGCGCCGCCGGCTCAGACACGGCGCCGCGCGCACGGAGACGGCTTCCCCGTCTGCAATTCTGTGTCTGCGCGGCGCATGGAAACAAAAGAAAGATTCTGTTTGTTCCAGTCTGCCATTGTTATTGACAGCAGAGCTGCGTCTGTGTATTGTGGGCTAGCGAATCGCAGACACGATGTGAATCGGGAGATCGCAGATGATACAGACTGGGAACGACAGGGGCGTGCTTCGCGAGGCGGCGCAGAATGAGGCACTGCGGCTCGAAGACGAGGTGGCGCATCTGCGGCGGGAACTGGAGGTCAAGGAGAAGCGTCTCAGGGCGCTGCGGGAGTTTCTTGCGACATTCGAGGCGGAGGGGGCGGGAGAACCGTCTGCAGCCGCCGGCACGCAGAGACGGCCACGGGCGGAAGGCGGTTTCGCGGCGGACGTGCCGGAATTCCGGAATGTGCGCGAGACGACGCGGCTGCTGCTGGAGGCCTGCTGGCGCATTCTCGCCGAGGAGGGACGGTCGTTGCCGACGCGGATGATTGTCGAACGGCTCGAGGAACAGGGGCTCAAGGTCGGCGGCAAAAACAAGGTGGCCACGCTCTCCGCGGCTCTTTCTCATTCACCGTATTTCTGCACCCTTGGCCGCACGCGGGGCTGGGAGATCGTGCCGAAGGCAGGGGGGCAATTGGGCGGGGACGCTCAGGGGGGGGCGCTTGACGGCCGGTAACGTTCGTGTTACTTAGAAGGAACCGGACCGATGGTGGTCTCGATAAGGTTTTTAGACCAGAGGCGATTTAAAAAGTGGTTTAGCGGATTGGCTCCGCAAGCAATTGCCCGGGTTACGAAGGCGCTCAATAAACTTGAAAAGGCGGCGTCTTCCAGTAGCCACTTGCCGGGAGATGTGAGGGCTCTTGGTGAGGGCCTCTACGAACTTCGTGTGCATGAACGGCCGGGATATCGGATCTACTTTTTCCGCAAGGACGACAGTATTTATGTTGTGGGGTTCGGAACCAAGAGGACGCAACAGGCTGATATCCATGGCGCCAGACAGCTTAAGAAACACTATGAGGCCAGGGGTGCGGAGACTTCGAAGA
>JBHHTO010000251.1:0-3546 GCA_046753425.1 Rhodothalassiaceae bacterium
CTTCGCGTCCGATGAAGCCGGTGGCGTGGCAATCGTCGACCATGACGAAGGCATCGTATCGGTCGGCAAGCTCGCGGATGGACTTGAGGTCGGCGAAATAGCCGTCCATCGAGAAGACGCCGTCGGTGACCACGATGATATCGCGGGCGCCGTCCTTGCGCGCCTCCTTCAGCCGCGATTCGAGTTCGTCCATGTCGTTGTTGGCGTAGCGATAGCGCCGCGCCTTGCACAGGCGCACGCCGTCGATGATCGAGGCGTGATTGAGGGCATCGGAGACGATGGCATCCTCGGGGCCGAAGAGTGGCTCGAAGACGCCGCCATTGGCGTCGAAGCAGGCGGCATAGAGGATCGCGGCCTCCTGCTCGAGATAGTCGGCGATCACCTCCTCGAGCCGGACATGAAGATCCGACGTGCCGCAGATGAAACGCACCGAGGCCATGCCGAGCCCGTGGCTGTCGAGCGCCTTTTTCGCTGCCGCAATGAGCGCCGGATGATCGGCGAGGCCGAGATAATTGTTGGCGCAGAGATTGAGCACCTCGCGGCCCTCGCCAGCCGTCGCCACCTTGATATGCGCCGATTGCGGTGTCGTGATCGGACGCTCGACCTTCCACAGGTTCTCCGCCTTGATGGTGTCGAGCGTCTCGCGAATGCGGTCCAGGCTGGCGGCCATTTCCTCGTCTCCCAAGGGAAGCTGTGCCTGCCTCGGGATATAGGCCCTCGCTCTCGCGACTGTCCAGTGGGCGCGCCGCGCCTTACGGGCGTTCTGCGACGCGGCGGCCTATGCCGCCGTTTTCGTACCAGCCGCGGCTGCGCCGGACGATGGCGACCACCGAAAGCATCACCGGCACCTCGATCAATACGCCGACAACGGTGGCGAGCGCGGCGCCCGAGGACATGCCGAAGAGGCTGATCGCGGTCGCCACCGCGAGCTCGAAGAAATTGCTCGCGCCAATGAGCGCCGAAGGACCGGCGACGCAATGCGCCTCACCGCTCAGGCGATTGAGAAAATAGGCGAGCCCGGCATTGAAATAGACCTGGATCAGGATCGGTACCGCGAGGAGGGCGATGATCAGGGGATGGGCGACGATCTGCTCGCCCTGGAAGGCGAAAAGAAGAACGAGTGTCGCAAGCAGCGCCATCAGTGCAAGCGGCTGCAGGCGTGCGAGCAGGCGGTCGAGCATGGCCTCGCCACCGCGGGCGCGGGTACGGTGGCGGACGATCTGCGCGATGATCACCGGCACGACGATATAGAGGCCGACGGAAAGCACGAGCGTGTCCCACGGCACGGTGATCGCCGAAAGCCCGAGCAGGAGGCCGACGATGGGCGCAAAGGCAACGATCATGATGAGATCGTTGAGCGCCACCTGGCTCAGCGTGAAATGGGGCTCGCCGTCCGACAGGTTGCTCCAGACGAAGACCATCGCCGTGCAGGGTGCCGCGGCGAGCAGGATAAGGCCGGCGATATAGGAGTTGATCTGATCTGCCGGCAGAAGCGGGGCGAAAAGTCCGCCGATAAAGATCGCCGCGAGCGCCGCCATGGAGAAGGGCTTGATCGCCCAGTTGATGAGCAGCGTGACGCCGATGCCGCGCCAGTGGGCCGTGACACGCCGGAGCGCGCGGAAGTCGATGCGCATCAGCATCGGGATGATCATCAGCCAGACCAGAACCGCCACCGGCAGGTTGACACGCGCGATCTCGAGCCGACCAAGCGTATCCGGAATCGCCGGCAGGATCTGTCCGAGCGCAATGCCGGCGAGGATGCAGAGTGCCACCCACAGGCTCAGATAGCGCTCGAAAAAACCCAATCCCCCCGCCGTCTCGGGCACTGCGTTGTTGTTCATGATGCGGCTCCCATTGGTTCTCACGAGCTGACGGCGCCGAGCGCGCGCAAGCGTGCGATCAACGCGGGACTTTCAAGGACGTCATCGGGCAGGGACACGAGCGCCGCGATGCGTTGCGCAAGGACGTCATAGGTGGCCTCGAAGGCGGCACGGCGAACCGCCTCCGGGCCCGCGACCGCGGCCGGGTCGGGAAGCCCCCAATGGGCGGTGACCGGGTGTCCGGGCCATACCGGGCAGACCTCGCCCGCGGCATTGTCGCAGACGGTGATGACGATATCGATCGGCGGCGCACCGGCGCCGGCGAATTCGTCCCAGGATTTCGAGCGCAGCCCCGCCGTCCCGTGCCCCCGCGCCGCAAGCACCGCGCGTGCCAGGGGATGGACGGCGCCCCTGGGATGGCTGCCCGCGCTGAGCCCCGTGAAACGCCCGCTGCCGAGACGGTTCAGGATCGCCTCGGCGAGGATGCTGCGGGCGGAATTGCCGGTGCACAGGAACAGGACGCGGCGTGGTGTGGCGTCATTCATTGCCTGGTCCCTTGCGCGGTCTCGGCGCGGTCTCGCACCGCGTGGCGAACGGCGCGCAGAGTTCGGGGCGGCCCTGGCAGCAGTCCTCGGTGAGAAAACCGAGCAGTGCCCGTGTGCCCTCGAGATCGACGCGGTAGCGGATCGAGCGGCCCTCGCGGTGAGCCGTGACAAGGCCGGCGCGGGCAAGGATGGCAAGCTGTGACGACATGGTGTTGTGGGGGACGCCCATATGGCGCGCGAGCTCGCCCGCCGCCATCCCCTCGTCACCACAGCGCACGAGGAGCCGAAAGAGCGCAAGGCGGCGCTCCTGTGCCAGCGCCCGCAAGGCTTCGACAGCGGTCAATACGTCCATATGTCGGGAAATATGGACATATTGACCGGGTGTCAAGGCGTCTTTGGGAGCCATGCTCCAGTGCCGGCGCCGACGAACCCTTGAAGGGCGGGCAGAATGGCTGGGGAGGAACGCCTTGCGCTGCGGCCGCCAAGTCGCGGCTGGACTCAGCCCGACTTCGCCTTGTCGGCGAGCGCCTCCAGTTCCTGGAGGAGACGCTCATACCGCTTGCGCTCCCGTATGCCGCTGGCCCAGCTCACCATCAGGGATATTCTTTGCCGCGCTGCCTCGATGTCCCCCTTCTTGGCCAGCATCTTCGCCTCGAGGATCCGTCCTTCCCCGATCTCGGGCGCAAGGTAGTTGATGGAAGCAATAATCTTTTCCGTGGTACGCCTGACCGGGCCGTCCTTTTCGAGCGCCAGTTCGGCATAGGCCAGAAGCGCCGGGACATATGTGGGATCGGCACGGATCGCCTGAACGCAGAGGCCGCGGATTTCCTTGCGCAGCGCGGGGCCGAGATCTTCGTCCCCGGCTCTATTGCGCAATATGGCCACCCTCGCCACGAGCGCCCTTGCATCCTTCTTTTTGCGCGCGAGAAGCCGGTCAACTTCCGCCAGGGCATCGTCCCAACGCTCGTTTTCCATGGCAATCCGCGCGAGATAGAGGGTCATGTCCTCGCTGCGAATGCCCGCCGCCCGCACGGCTGCAAAGGCTTTACGCGCCGACGATCCGGTGCCGCCCGGCTTAGCGGTCAGCAGGCGGGCCTCGTAATCGACCGCTGCCGCCTCCACCGGCGACAGCGTGCGCGTCTCGATCCGGTATGAGGGAATGCGGCCTTTCAGATTGACGC
>JBHHTO010000252.1:0-3512 GCA_046753425.1 Rhodothalassiaceae bacterium
TCTCCTTCGCCGACACCGAGAAGGCGATCGCGGAATACGGGCGCAAGGCACGCGAGGGCAAGCTTGCGATTGCCGATCTGCAGGGCGGCACCTTCACCATTTCGAACGGCGGCATCTTCGGCTCGCTTCTTTCGACGCCGATCCTCAATCCGCCGCAGTCGGCGATTCTCGGCATGCACCGGATCGAGGAGCGGCCGGTCGTGCGTGATGGCGAAATCGTTGTCCGGCCGATGATGTATCTCGCGCTCTCCTATGATCACCGTCTCATCGACGGCCGCGAGGCGGTCACCTTCCTCGTGCGCATCAAGGAGGCGATCGAGGACCCGAGCCGGCTGCTGCTGGACCTGTGAGGACAGCCGCGGGCCGTTCGTGTTGAGCCTGTCGCAACATGAACGGCCGTCCCGACCATAGAATCGTCCACCCTAGGACAGGCGCAGGGCGAACGGACTGGCAACAGGGGAACAGGAACAATGGCCGATCAATTCGACGTCATCGTCATCGGAGCCGGACCGGGCGGCTATGTCGCCGCCATCCGCGCCGCGCAGCTCGGGCTCAGCACCGCCTGCATCGAGAAGCGGGAGACGCTCGGCGGCACCTGCCTCAATGTCGGCTGCATCCCCTCGAAGGCCCTCCTGCATGCCTCGCACCTCTATGAGGAGGCGGCCGGCGGCGCACTTGCGGCGTGGGGCGTCAAGGTGGCGAAGGCGACGCTCGATCTCGACGCCATGCTCAAGGCCAAGGACGAGTCGGTGGCCGCTCTCACCAAAGGCGTGGCGCAATTGTTCAGGAAGAACAGGGTCGAGCACGTGAAGGGAACGGCCCGCTTCATGGACCGCAGCACCCTCGAGGTGGCCCTCAATGACGGCGGGTCGCGGACACTCAAGGCAAAGAACATCGTGATCGCCACCGGCTCCGAGGTGGCCACGCTGCCCGGTATCGCGATCGACGGCACCCGCGTCATCTCCTCGACCGGGGCGCTGTCGCTCACGCGGGTGCCGAAATCGATGATCGTCATCGGCGGCGGCTATATCGGGCTCGAGATGGGCTCGGTGTGGCGCCGTCTCGGCGCCGAGGTGACCGTCGTCGAGTATCTCGACCGCATCCTGCCGGGCATGGATGGCGAGGTCTCGAAAACGATGACGCGGATTCTCAAGAAGCAGGGCATGACGATCCGCACGGCGACCAGGGTCACCGGGGTCAAGGCCATGAAATCGAAAGCCAGGGTGACGGTCGAGCCGGCCAGCGGCGGCGATGCGGAGACGCTCGAGGCCGAGATCGTGCTGATGGCGGTGGGGCGCAAGCCGCACACCGCCGGTCTCGCGCTCGAGAAGGCGGGGCTCAGGGCCGACAAGGCCGGCCGCATCGAGATTCACGACGACTTCTCGACCACCGTGCCCGGCATCTGGGCGATCGGCGATGTCGTCAAGGGCCCGATGCTCGCGCACAAGGCGGAGGACGAGGGCATCGCGGTGGCCGAGAACATCGCCGGGCTGACCGGGCAGGTGAACCATGAGGTCATCCCCGGCGTCGTCTACACGATGCCCGAGGCGGCAAGCGTCGGCAGGACGGAAGAGGCGCTCAAGGAAGCGGGCGTCGCCTACAAGGTCGGCAAGTTCCCCTTCCTCGCCAATTCGCGCGCCAAGACCAACAAGGAGACGGATGGCTTCGTCAAGATCCTCGCCGACGCCGAGACCGACCGCGTGCTCGGGGTGCATATCGTCGGCACGCTCGCCGGCACGATGATCGCCGAGGCCGCACTGGCCATGGAGTTCGGCGCGAGCGCGGAAGACATCGCGCTCACCTGCCATGCGCACCCGACGCACCCCGAGGCGGTCAAGGAAGCCGCTCTCGCGGTGCACGACCGCGCCATCCATATGTGAGGCGGACGGCGGCACCCACCGCGCCATGCCTTTTCTGTACAAACGCCATATATTATATGTACGATTTATGGTGGAGAAGAGAAATGGCGCTGGTCAAGGTGACGATGAACATCTCGGAACGGGACCGCGAGAATACGGAGGTTCTGAGCGGTCTCCTCAATGTGCGCAGCAAGGCGCAGGTGGTGAGCACGGCGCTTGAGCTCCTGCGCTTCCTCGCTGAGGCGCGGGCGAAGGAGGGCGCCGAGTTGCTGCTGCGGCGGGCCAATGGCGAGATCGAGCGCGTCCTCGTCCCCGAGCTTCTCGCCATCAAGCCGGCGGATGTTTCGGGGGCCGGCGTTGCCGGGCAGGCGCCTGGTGTTGCGTCGGCCTGAAAGTGACCGCCTGCTCGACCGAGGTGAGTCGCACATTCCTCGGAAACCCGTTGTCCTGCTACGCGTGATAGCGAAAGCCCGGCATGGGAAAAGGCGACCCGAACGATGGGGGACGGCGGCAATGAGCCCGACGATTGCGGCACAAGTCACGATGACGAAGGCGAGTCTGCCGATCCACCCACTGCGGACCGGGGCCCTGCAGGGTCGGGGGTGAGCCCCAGGAGCGGCGCGTCTCCGAGAACGTTCTCATGACACTGCTCGGCGCCACCACCGTGCAGCTGGGCGCGATCATGGTCACCATCACCCATCATCTCTTTCCGAAGAAATCCTGACAAGCACTGGGCAGTCTCCTTGATGTGCGACGGGCACCGGCGCTGCGCCCTGTGACAGGCGCGCACCGCGCTTCGAGACGGGCCTTGCGGCCTCCTCAGCGCGCACGGAATCTCAGAAAGCCGTTCGTCCTGGGCTTGTCGAAGGATGAACGGCAGCGCTCGAAGGATCGACGGCACCGCCGATCGACCTGCCCCGTCATGCGCCGCTGTCTCGGGGAGGCGGCGGCGAGCGGAGGGCGGGTGGCCGGTTGGCCTCAGCCGGAACTTGCCGCCGTTCCTGCAAGCAGTACGGTCTCGCCGGAATCGAGCCCGCTCAGGACCTCGATGCGGCCCTCGTCGAGCGCTTCCCCCACGGTGACGAGGCGACGGCTGCGGCGACCTTGTGCGTCCACCACGTCGGCGAAATCAAGCTGGCCGATGCGCGTGATTGCGCTTCCAGGGACCACAAGGCGTTGCGCCGTACCGGCGGGGATGGCGACGCTCATGTACATGCCGGCAAAAAGCCCGGGGTCCTGCGGCAGGCCGACCTTGACGAGCAGCGTGCGGGCGCCGGGCTCGGCAAAGGGCACGATTTCCTCGATCGGCCCCTCGAAGCTGCGGCCAAGCGCGGGGGCGCGGGCGCGCAGCCGCTCGCCGACATCGAGATGAATGGCGAGGCTCTCGCGCACCGGTGTCTCGACGCGCAGGACCGAGGGGTCATAGAGGCGCAGCAGCGGCCGGCCGACGACCGCGGTCTCGCCGGGCTCGGCCAGACGCTCGACGACGCGGCCCGAGACCGGTGCGCGAACAACGGTATAGGAAAGCCCGGTCTCGGCCTCCCTGAGCGCCTGCTCAAGCCGGCTGACCTCGGCCTTCGCGGCGTCATATTTCGCAAGGGGCTGGCATAGATAAGCTCGAAGTAATCACAGTTTAGCCCATCTGAGCAGGGT
>JBHHTO010000253.1:0-3498 GCA_046753425.1 Rhodothalassiaceae bacterium
TGACCGATGAGGCGCCGCCAGGGGCCGTCCGCGGTCGCCACCGGCACCGCGGCGCTCCGCTCCCCATCGGCGGTGTTGAGCACGAACAGATATTCGCGGCCGGCCTCACGGTCGATGCGCGAGAGCGCGAAAAGTCCCGGCGTGTCCGCGAAGTGGCGTACGATCTGCACCCCGCGCCGGAGCCCCCGCTCGGCGTGATAGACGCGTGCCATCGCGGCAAGGCTCTGGAAAAGTGGGTGCCCGGGATCGAAATTGCCGCTTGCGGTCGTGGCCGTGGTGCCGATCAGGCGGTTGTCGTTGTAGATCGCGACATCGCTTTCGAACATGTCCTCGCGCGCGTCCTGATCGCCGCCGTCGCCGGTAAAGCCCTGCTCGTCACCATAGTAGATGACCGGCACGCCGCGGGCGAAGAAGAGCAGTGCATAGCCCATCTCCATGCGCCGGCGCAAAAGCGCATCGGGCGCATCCTTGCCCAGTCCCTGAAGCAGAAAATGGCCGAGCCGCCCCATATCGTGATTGCCGTTGAAGACCGGCAGGCGCGCCGCGCCGCGCCCCGGCGCGGTGTAGAGGTCATCGGCCGCGAAGAGGGCCGCAAGACGCGCCGTCGCGGCACCCCCGACGAGCACCGACTGCACCGTATAGGCGAAAGGAAAATCGAGCGCGGCCGGCATGCCGAGAGCGCGCACATAGCGGGCAAGATAGCCCGGTTCGGGATGCGCCACCTCGCCGAAGATATAGAAGTCGGGGATGCCGAGGGCTTTCGCATGATCAAGAATCGCGGGCAGGAAGCGGCGCCAGAAGACGTCGCTCACATGACGCGCGGTGTCGATGCGAAAGCCGTCCACGCGGTACTTGGTGATCCAGTCCTTGTAGATCGCGATCATGCCCTCGATGACGCGGCGGTTCTCGGTGTCGAGATCGTCGAGCCCGGAAAAATCGCCGTAAAGCGAGCTCTCGCCGCGGAAGGTGGAGTTGCCGCGATTGTGGTAGAGCGCCGGATCGTTGAGCCACGCCGGGACCTTGATACGGGCCTCGGCTTCAGGGACGACGGGGGTGTAGGCGGGCGTGCCCAGCGGCCGGTAGGGACAGGCGTCCTTGCCGAGGCATTCCCGATAGGCGATGACATCGGCCGTGTGGTTGGTGACGATGTCCATATAGACCTTGATGCCGCGGGCATGCGCGGCCTCGACCAGCGCCTTGAAGTCGGCATTGGTGCCGAGATGCGGGTCGACGCGGGTGAAGTCGGTGATCCAGTAGCCGTGATAGCCGGCCGAGACCCAGGGATCGGCGCCCTGCACCGGCTTGTTGGCAAAAATTGGCGTCACCCAGATCGCTGTCGCACCGAGCGCCGCGATATAGTCGAGATGATCGAGAACCCCTTTCAGATCGCCGCCATGATAGAACCCCTTGTGGGTGGGGTCATAACCCGTCCTACGCGGTCCGCCGGAAAGTCCCCCGCGATCGTTCGCCGGATTGCCATTGGCAAAACGGTCCGGCATCAGGAAGTAGATCACCTCGTCCTCGGCGCGACGATCCTCCACGGCCGGCCTCTTCTCGCCCGCTGACGCGCCGCCGGCCGTCCCCGCCAGCATCGCGGCCAGCGCACAGATGGCGCCCAGAAGCCCGCATAGAAACCGCCTCACCACGATCACCTCCGTCGCGAAAAAACTGCGCCACAGGCCCGCTTCAGCATAGGTTCGCGTGCGATCATTTGCAACGCATGGCGCAAAATCGCAAATTTCTTGCAAAGACTGGGCCGACACCGCAATATCGCGGGAAATCTGCACGCGGACAACGGGAGGAAAGAGGGCATGATGGAGGGCGTTGCGCTCAGCGCAATCGATCTCGGGCTGATTGCGGCCTATTTCGTCGGCAGCATCGCACTCGGCATCTGGTTCGGACGCCGGCACAAGACGGCGGAGGACTTCTTCCTCGCCGGGCGCGGCATGCTGTGGCCGGTGATCGGGATTTCGCTTTTTGCCTCGAACATCTCGAGCTCGACCCTCGTCGGGCTCGCCGGCGACGCCTATGCGACCGGGATTTCCGTCTATAATTACGAATGGATGGCGGCGGTCGTTCTCGTCGTCTTCGCGATCTTCTTCCTGCCCTTTCTCCTCCGGGCGCGCGTCTATACGATGCCGGAGTTCCTCGCCCGTCGCTTCAGCGGCAGCGCCCGCACCTATTTCGCGCTGCTGACGCTCTTTCTCAACATCGTCGTCGACACGGCGGGCGGTCTCTATGCCGGGGCGCTGATGCTGGGCATGATCTTTCCCGGTATCGACCTCTGGGTGGTGGTCGCCGTGCTCGCGCTCGCAGCCGGCATCTACACCGCCTTCGGCGGCCTCGCCGCGGTGATGTATACCGACGTCATCCAGGCCGCCCTGCTCATCCTCGGCTCGGTCCTGATCAGCATTTTCGCCTATCAGGCAATCGGCGGCTGGGACGCGGTCACGGCGGCGGTGCCGGCGGAGAAGCTGAGCCTCATCCGTCCGCCGGGCGATCCCGGCGTGCCCTGGCCAGGACTTCTGACCGGCGTCTTCCTGCTCGGCTTCTATTTCTGGTGCACCAACCAGTTCATGGTCCAGCGGGTGCTCTCGGCGCGTTCGCTCGACCACGGTCGCTGGGGCGTGCTCTTTGCGGGTCTCCTGAAACTGCCGGTGCTCTTCATCATGGTGCTGCCGGGCAGCTTCGCGCTCCTCCTCTACCCGACGCTCGAGCGCCCCGATCTTGTCTATCCGACGCTGCTCTTCGACCTCCTGCCGGTGGGTATCCTCGGACTCGTCATCGCCGGCTTCATCGCGGCGCTCATGTCGCAGATCGACTCCACGCTCAATTCCGCCTCGACACTGGTAACGATGGACTTCGTGCGGCGCTGGAAGCCCGATCTCGACCCCCATCGCCTGATGCGCGTGGGCCAGGTCACGACGGTTCTCGTCATGCTGCTTGCCGTTCTGTGGGCGCCACAGATCGAGCGCTTCGGGTCGCTGTTCAAGTATCTCCAGGTGGTGCTCGCCTACAGCGTGCCCCCGATCGTCGCCATGTTCATCCTCGGCGTCCTGTGGCCGCGCGCCAACGCCCGCGGTGCGCATGCGGCGCTCATTTTCGGCACGCTCGCCGGCCTCGCCTTCTTCCTCCTCAACGAGGTGGTGGCCGCCGAGCGGGTCGTGCATTTCCTCTATGTGGCGCCGATCCTCTTCCTTGTCTCGCTCGCCGCGCTCGTCATTGGCAGCCTCACGGCACCGCCGCCGGATCGCGAAGCGATCGCCGACCTCATCTGGACGCGCGGCCATTTCGCCGCCGAGAGCAGGGAGCTCGCCCCCCTGCCCTGGTGGCAGAACTACCGCATCCAGGCGATCGGCCTTCTCGCGCTGACCGCCATGACGGTCGTCGCCTTCTGGTGAGGTGCGGCGGACGAGGATGCAGAGCGAATCAGCGGGTCGCGCTCAGTGTCCGGCCCAAAAAGAACTGAGTGATCTCAGTCGCTTGTGATTCAGTGGT
>JBHHTO010000254.1:0-3479 GCA_046753425.1 Rhodothalassiaceae bacterium
CATGCCTATCATCCTGATGCCGGGCAATGCCGGCGAATTCGTCGGCGGCATTTCGGCGAGCGTCATCGCGGCGCTCGTCGCGAGCTATGTCATCTCTTTCACCATCATCTCGACGCTTGCCGGTCGCCTGCTCGAGCGGCGCAGCACAGCGGTGGCGATCGACAGCCCGCGCGCCGAGCCCGAACGGCGCTGGTGGCGGGACGGCATCGATGCGCGTCCCGTGCGCGAGGCCTTCCGGCGCTCGCTCGAATGGTCGGTGGCGCATCCCCGGCGCTCGATCCTGCTCGCCGGTATCCTGCCCATGCTCGGCCTGGTCCTGCTTTATGTCGGGCTCACCGAGCAGTTCTTCCCGCCCTCGGATCGCGACCAGTTCCACATCGAGATGACGCTGCCCGGGAGTGCCTCGATCGAGGACACGCGGCGTATGGTCGAGGCGGTCGACGGGCTTCTGCGCGACGACCCGGACATCGTCGAGACCGACTGGTTTATCGGTGAAAGCGCGCCCAAATTCTTCTACAATCTGCTCACCAATCGCGACGGCATGGCCAATTTCGCGCAGGCGATGGTGACCGCGACCAGCGCGGAGGCGACCAATAGTCTCATCGAACGCTTCCAGGCCCTCCTCGATCGCCGTTTCCCCGACGCCCAGATCCTGGTCCGCAAGCTCGAGCAGGGACCGCCCTTCGACGCCCCGATCGAGCTGCGCCTGTTTGGCCCCGATCTCGAGACCTTGCGCGCGCTCGGCGAGGAGGTCGAGGGCGTGCTGGCGGGAATTCCGAGCGTCATCCACACGCGAACGAGCCTCAGCGCCGGCCGCCCCGAGATCGTCGTCGATGCCGACGAGGAAACGGCGGCCACGCTCGGGCTCGACCTGCGACAGGTGAGCAATCAACTGCGCGCCGCGATCGCCGGCGCGGATGCCGGTTCGGTGCTTGAGGAGACCGAGGAGGTGCCGGTGCGCGTGCGCACCGATCCCGCCGCCCGGCGCAGCCTCCGCGGACTTCGCTCGCTTGAGATCGTGCCCCTGAACCCCGGCCGCGAGCGCGACGACAGCTATGCCGGCGTGCCGCTCACGGCGCTCGCCCGCGTCCACCTGTCGCCGTCGGTGGGGGCGATCCCGCGCCGCAATGGCGAGCGTGTGAACACCGTGCAGGGCTTCCTCAGGCCCAATGTCCTGCCCGAGACCGCCTTCCAAGAGCTGCGCCGGCGGCTGGCCGAGAAGGGCTTCACGGTGCCGCCCGGCTATCGGCTCGATATCGGCGGCGAGAGCGAGAAGCGCAACGAGACCGTCGGCAAGCTGCTCGCGCGCGCCTATGTGCTGGCGGTGCTGATGGTGATCGCCATCGTGCTCACCTTCAACTCCTTCCGGCTTGCCGGCATCACCTTTGCCTCGGCCTTGCAGGCGGGCGGTCTCGGGCTGCTCGCGGTCTGGCTCTTCGGCTATCCGCTCGGCTTCGTCGTCATCATCGGGCTCATGGGCCTTATCGGGCTCGCCATCAACGCCTCGATCGTCATCCTGTCGGAGCTCAAGGGCGATCCTGCGGCGGTGGCGGGCGACGAGGCGGCGATCGTGCATGGCGTGATGTCGACGGGCCGCCATATCGTCTCGACGACGCTGACCACGGTCGGCGGCTTCATGCCGCTCGTCCTGTCCTCGAGCGACTTCTGGCCACCCTTCGCCATCGCCATCGCCGGCGGCACGCTGCTCACCATGATCGTGTCCTTCTATTTTGCCCCCGCCGCGTTCAGGCTCGCCCTCGCCTGGCGCCCGTTGCGCCGGGCCGATGCCGCAGCCGGCGAATCGCCGCAGCCGCTCGGTCCCCAGCCGGCGGCGTGAGCGGGCGCGGATCTGGAGCGAAGGGCTCGGCGAAAGCTGGTCCAGATTCATAGCGCGCCGACTCTTGATGTGCTGCGCGTACCGCTGGCAAAGCGTCTGGAAGCGCTCGCGGGTGATCGCAAGCATCAGCATTCGATGCGTATAGACGATCAATGGCGGACAGGCTTTCAATGGCCGGACGGGAAGGCGTACGACGTTGAAATCACGGATAATCATTTGCAGATGCACAATGGCCGACCCGACAGGCCCGCCCGTCCATCCAGGCGAAATCCTGGCCGAGGAATTTCTTGTCCCTATGGGTATTTCGCAATATCGGCTTGCGAAATCGATCAATGTTCCGCCCCGGCGGATCAACGAGATCGTGCATGGCAAGCGTGGAATCACGGCCGACACGGCGCTGCGGCTCGGTCGTTTTTTCGGCATCGACCCGCAATTCTGGATCAACCTGCAGGGCCATTACGATCTGGAGGTCGCCAAGGATCGTCTCGCCGGCCGGCTGGAGCGTGAGGTCAGCCCCCACGCGGCGTGATCGGTCCTACAGCGCGTCGATCTCGCGGCGGAGCTTCTCGCCCCTGTCGGTGGCAATGCGTTCGAGCGTGCGCACCCGCTCCTCGAGTGCGTCGATGCGCGCGAGCTGGTCGGCGATGCCGAGATTCCTGAGCTGCTCCTCGAGGTCGGCGATGCGATGGCCGCTCTTTAGCCGGTATTTGTAGATGCTGCCAATGGTGCCGATGAGCACGACCAGCACCACCATCTCAAAAACACCCATTCCTTCCTCCTTGCCTCTGTTCGTCCCCGTTCGGCTCCTGCCACGAATCCTAGCGGGAATCGCCGCTCACGGGAACAAAATCACGGAAAGCGATGCGCGTCTCCGCCTCGACCGAAACCAGGAACAGCGCCTTGAGGGCCAGCTCGACGACGATCTCCTCAGGCAGGATGTCGCCCGTCACGGGATGCGGCGCATAGCGGAAGCGGGTCTTGAAGCGGTTGATGCGGGCGGCGATCGAGGGCCGGAACGATTCCGGTGCGACAATCTCGAGTTCGGCGACATAGGGCAGGGGCCCCCGGCGATCGACGACGAGGCGGCTGTCGAGATATTTCGCGAACGCCTTCTTGTCCTCGTCGAGAAACGCCGTCTTCGTCTCCCTGAGACGATAGACCGCGCGCTCCGGCGTCATCTCGACAAGATCCACCTCGTCGGGATCGAGATCCCCGATCACCTCGTGATAGAGGCGAAAGGCCGCGCCGTCGTCCTCGTCACCGTCATAATCCGCCAGATCGTCGGCATCCGGCGGGTGGCCATCGATGGCGAGAAGCTCCCAGCGTTCACCCGCGGGGCGAGCCGGATCATAGCGCTCGACGCGGTCGATCCGGGTATCACCGGTCGAAAGATGAAGCGAACGTGTATAGGCATAGCGCGTTTCAGGCGCATGGGTGCGGGCCAGTTCGATCGCCTGTTCGAGCAGGGCGCGGGCGTCGTCTTCTTCTGCCGCGGACGCGCCGGTGCCCGGGGGCACGAGCAGGGCGGCAACCAGGGCCAGCGTTACAAGCAGAAATCTGGACATGTCGTGCCTCGTCGGTCACTTCACGATGGTCAGAATGCATATATCGGCCAGAAATATATCAATTGCAAGTACAAAAT
>JBHHTO010000255.1:0-3400 GCA_046753425.1 Rhodothalassiaceae bacterium
GGCCCGCGATACCTCCTCCACGACGGCGTGCTGCACCCGGAGGTCGAGGGCGAGCCGCAGCGGGCGATCGGCAAGCGCCGGGTCGTCGAGCCGGTCGTCGAAGGATTTCTCGATGCCGGCGATTCCGTGCCCGTCGATGTCGCTATATCCCACCACATGGGCCGCGAGCCGGCCCTGGGGATAGACCCTTTCCTCCGTCTTCTCGAAGCCAAGACCGACTTCGCCGAGGGCATTGACCGCCCATAGCTGGCGCGGGGTCAGGCGGCGCTTGATGTAGACGAAGGAGCGGCGGCTGGCGAGGGCGGCGGCGACGCTGGCCTGGGACAGATCAGGCAGGATGCGCACCAGCCGGCGGGCCAGCGACTCCGGATCGTCGATGAGCCGCGGCCGGGCATACAGTGCTGCCAGCTCGAGATTGGTGGCGAGAACGATGCCGTTGCGATCAACGATGTCGGCGCGCGACGCCCGGCGCTCCGGCACCCCGGTCCGGGCCTCGGTCGTCTCCACGGCACCCCCGGCGATACCGAGTTCCAGCGTGCGTCCGGCAAGGAGCAGAAAGGCGCCGGCAAACAGGACGGTCACGATCGCAAGGCGCTCGCGCAGCCGTTCGATGGCGCGCGCGCCATGTCCCTCGAGCTGCTTGCCGGAGCGCTTCACGGGCCACCTCCCAGACGCTCGATTGCCTCCTCCATTCTTGCCGAGAAGGCGGTGTCAGAGGTGGCGGCCGTAGCGTATCCGTCGTCGGGCCGGGGCGGCGGCTGGGGCCGCAGGCGCGGCCTCGGGCGCAGGAGCGGGTCGCTGTGCGCGTTGGCGACGAGCGGCGCCCCGCCGCTGCGAAGCGGCACCATTCCTGCTGTCGCGATGAACTGGTCGGGGGTCGGCGGGCGCAGCCGGAGATAGCGCAGCGCACGGTCCTCGATCGCCTGCGGGCTGTCCAGATAGGCCCACTCGGCGCGCAGCACGCGCAAGGCCTCGCTGTCCTCGGCGATCTGCCGCTCGAGCGCACCGATCGCCGCGCGGCGGGTTTCTACCTCGTGTTTGAGGATATAGAGCCCGACGGCGCCGGCGATGATCGTGACGATGCCGAAGACGATCGTTGATGCGCGCATCACATCTCCTCCCAGGCCGGTGCGGAAGTACGGATGGCGATGCGCAGACGCGCTGAACGGGCGCGCGGATTGGCGGCGATCTCGCGCTCGTCGGGCCGGATCGCACCCTTGCGCGGCAGCGTGAAGCTCGGCGCCCGCGACGGCGCGGCGGGGGCCGGAAGGTGCCGCGAAGGGGCGGGGAGGCGTCCCGCACGCTCGGCGAGGAACGCTTTCACGATGCGATCCTCGAGCGAATGGAAGCACAGCACGGCCAGCCGGCCACCGGGGCGAAGCAGGCGTTCGGCCGCGCGCAAGGCCCGCTCGAGCTCGCCGAGCTCGTCATTCACCAGGATACGCAAGGCCTGGAAGGTCCGCGTCGCCGGGTGTGTGCGTGTGCGCCCGCCAGGCCTCGGCCGGCCCAGCGTGCGCGCCACGATGTCGGCAAGCTGGCTTGTGCGCTCGATCGGTCCGGCCCGGCGTGCAGCGACGATCGCCCGGGCGATGCGCCGCGCCTGACGTTCTTCGCCATAACGGCGGAGAATATCGGCAAGCGCCGACTCGTCGGCACGATTGACGATATCGGCGGCGCTTTCGCCGCGTCGCTCCATGCGCATGTCGAGCGGGCCGTCGGCCTGGAAGGAAAAGCCGCGTTCGGGATCATCGAGCTGCTGCGAGGAGACGCCGACATCGAGGACGATGCCATCGACGACGGTGACGCCATAGGCGGCGAGCAGCCGGTCCATTTCGGAAAAGCGCCCCTCGATCAGCGTCAGGCGACCGGGATAGCGGGCGGCGAGGGCGCGTCCGCGGGCGATCGCATCGGGATCGCGGTCGATCGCGAACAGCTCCGTTTTCGCTGCCTCGAGCAGCATCCGCGTGTAGCCGCCGCCGCCGAAGGTGCCGTCCACGAACCGCTCGCCGTCAGCCGGCGCCAGGGCGTCGCGCACCGCCGCGCACAGCACGGGGATGTGCGCCGCCGTCGTCATGTCTCGGCTCCCCGGGGCAGCTCCGGCCGGCGCCGCAGAGCGCCAAGCTTGAGCGCCGCCGCCCGCGCCAGTGCGCGCTGCTCCTCGCGATAGGCCTCCCAGGCCTTGGGCTCCCAGATCAGGAACTTCTCGCCGACACCGACGAAGACCGCCGTATCCGTGATGCCGGCGTAGCGCAGCAGCGGTTGCGGCAGGAGGATGCGGCCTTCGGCATCGAAGGGAAGGTCGAAGGTGCCGCCAAGCAGGGCGGCGGCAAGAGCTTCCTTTTCGTCGTCGAAGGCGCCGAATTCCTCGTTGAGCTGCTCCGACAGGCCGTCGATGAACTCGCGGCTGCTCGCCTCGAGACAGGGCAGCTTGAACGACTCGTAGACGGCAACGCCGTTGAACTCGCTGGCGGCGAGCAGGGCACGAAAACGCGACGGCACGGACACGCGGCCCTTCTTGTCGACCTTGTTGGTGTAGTTGGCGGTGAAGCGCATGCCCCCGTGCCGATCCTTCCCTGGCGGGGGCCGGCAAGCCCCCCAGAATGCTATCCGTCGAGTCCCGCCATGATGGGACAGTATGGGATATCATGACACAAAATGGTCTGCAATGGGTTAACGGCCGCCGATCCACGGCAAAAGGAATCCGCATCGCGCCGCTTCCGCCTGTGCTGAATTGCGGGAAAAAGGGGCCAGACGATCTGTAAGCCGGGTTCTGTATCCGCCGGTGCGGACGGGCCGCACCGGCGGATGGCGACCATTCATCTGGGACCGCCGTTGCCGACGGCCTCGTGCGATCAACCCGGACGACGACCCGGAGGCGGGTCCTGTGCCGTCCCTATTCGATCTTGCTCCCGGTGGGGTTTGCCGTGCCCGCCGCGTTGCCGCGCCGGCGGTGCGCTCTTGCCGCACCCTTTCACCCTTACCCGCGAACCTGCGCCTTGCGGCGCCGGATGCGGGCGGTCTGCTTTCTGTGGCACTTTCCCTGAGGTCACCCTCGCCGGGCGTTACCCGGCACCGTGCCTCCGTGGAGCCCGGACTTTCCTCTCCGCCCTGCGGCGGAGCGGCCGCCCGATCATCTGACCCGTCTTCGAGATGGGACAAAAGCGCGCCGAAATCAAGGTCGGCCTTGCGCCGGCGGTGTGGATTGGGCAGTCTCCGCGCGATTGGCGAATGAGCGAGGGAGGCAAGCCGGTGCGTGTTCTGATGGCGACAATCGTTCTGCTGGCGGCGTTGGCCACCGGCGCCTGCGGCAGTGACGGCAGGAAGGATCCCATCTTCGCCAACACGCCGACCGGTGCCAACGCCAGGCGGCTGATCCGCCAGCTGCCGCGCGGTCTGCCCG
>JBHHTO010000256.1:0-3388 GCA_046753425.1 Rhodothalassiaceae bacterium
GCGTTCGGGCACCAGGGCGCGGCGGATGGCCGTGCATTTCTGGCCCGCCTTGACCGTCATCTCGCGCACGACCTCCCTGACGAAGAGATCAAATTCGGGCGTGTCGGGCCCCGCATCGGGGCCGAGAATGGCGCCATTGAGCGAATCGGTCTCGGCGATGAAGCGGACACCGTTCTCGATGATATTAGGCCGGCTCATCAGCTTGTGTGCGGTCGCGGCCGAGCCGGTGAAGGAGACCACGTCCTGGCAATCGAGCCGGTCCAAGAGGTCGCCGGTCGAGCCGGCGATGAACTGCACCGCACCCTCGGGCAGGATGCCGCTCTCGATGATCTGCTCGAACAGCGCCGCGGCGAGGAAGGCAGTCGGCGTCGCCGGCTTGATGATCGCCGGCATGCCGGCGATCAGCGTCGGCGCGAGCTTCTCGAGCATGCCCCAGCAGGGGAAGTTGAAGGCGTTGATGTGCACCGCGACCCCCTGGCGCGGGATGCAGATATGCTGGCCGAGAAAACTGCCCTCGCGCGAGATGCGCTCGACCGCGCCGTCGATATAGACGTGGCTGTCGGGCATCTCGCGGCGCGCTTTTGACGACATGACGAACAGCGTCTGGATTCCGCCGTCGATATCGATCCAGCCGTCCTTGCGCGTCGCGCCGGTGGCAGGGTTGAGCGCATAGAGCGCCTCCTTGCGCTCGTTGAGATAGAGCGCCAGCGCCTTGAGCATGTGCCCGCGCTCGTGAAAGGTCATGGCGCGCAGGGCCGGCCCGCCGACCCGCCGGGCATGGTCCGCCATGGCGGCAAAATCGAGTCCCGTCGTGCCGCAGCCGGCGATGATCTCGCCGGTTGCCGCATGGCAGAGCGTGCGCACCTCGCCCGTGGGCTTGTGCCAGGTACCGACAGCAAAATTGCGCAGGAGTTGCATGAAACGACCTTCCGGCTGGCATGCCCCATTCGCCCCTTTGGGGCCATGCTGTTATTATGCACTTTTGCGTCGGAATGGAAAGTTTCTGTATCGTGTTCGCGAGAGGTCCGGGGCGCCGCGATTGACCGGGCATGGTCAAAGCGGGATGTTGTGCACCGGAAGCGGGGGCCTTGCCCGGCACGGCCATCGGATTCCGCGACCGCTATGAAGGGAGGACGGCATGGCGTTCGAAACCGTCGCGTTCGAAAGCGAGGGCGCGCTCGCGATCCTCACGCTCGACCGGCCCGACAAGCTCAACAGCTTCAACGAGACAATGCACAAGGAGCTGGCTGCGGCCCTCGACCGGGTCGAGAAGGGGGACTTCCGGGCCCTTCTTCTCACCGGCCGCGGGCGCGGCTTCTGTGCCGGTCAGGACCTCTCGGACCGCCTCGTGCAGCCGGGGGAGGCGCCGGCCGATCTCGGTTACTCGCTCGAGACCTGGTACAACCCCCTCATTCGCCGCCTGCGCGCCCTGCCCATGCCGGTGGTCTGCGCCGTCAACGGCGTGGCGGCTGGCGCCGGAGCCAATATCGCGCTTGCCTGCGACATCGTTCTCGCGGCGCGCTCGGCGAAGTTCATCGAGCCTTTCGCGCGACTCGGACTCGTGCCCGATTCGGGCGGGACATGGATCCTGCCACGCCTCGTCGGGTACGCGCGGGCGAGCGGGATGGCGCTTCTTGGCGAGCCGGTCGACGCCGAGACCGCCGAGCGCTGGGGCCTCATTTGGAAGGCGATCGACGACGAGGCGCTCATGGACGAGGCGCGCGCCCTTGCCGCGCACCTCGCGACACAGCCGACGGCCGGTCTTGCCCGCACCAGGCGCGCCCTGCTCGCGGCGGCGAGCAATGACCTCGACGCACAGCTCGATCTCGAACGCGACCTGCAGCGCGAGTCGGGCTACAGCGAGGATTATCGCGAGGGCGTCGCCGCCTTCTTCGAGAAGCGACCGCCGAAGTTCCGCGGCCGGTGAGGACCCGATGGCGACGCCCGATCCCTGTCCCGCGCTCGCTCTCGTTCCGGGTCACGGCCGGTTGCGTGCCAAGCCCCTGGTGGCGACGCTCTATGGCGATTCCCTGCTGCCGCATGGCGGCGGCGCCTGGCTGTCCTCGGTGATCCGGCTGGCGGCACCGCTCGGGCTCTCCGAGCGCATGGTGCGAACCGTCGTCTTCCGGCTGCGCCGGGACGGCTGGCTCGAGGCGGAGAAGAGCGGTCGCCGCAGCTTCTATCGCCTGACGGCGGGCGGGTGCCGGCAATTCCGCACCGCGGAAAAGCGCATCTACACGGTGCCCAGGGACGACTGGGACGGCCACTGGACGCTCGTCGTCTTCGACGGCGCGGGGCCGGAGGCCGCCCGCCGCGCGCTGCTGCGCGAGCTCGGCTGGTCGGGATTCGCTCCGCTTGCGCCGCGTATCATCGCCTATCCGGCACGCGAACACGGGATTCTCGAGCGCGCCCTCGAGGGCTCCGGCATGCGCGATCATGTGCTGTGCCTTGCCGCGGAGACGCGGGACGGCAATTGCGAGGCGCTGCGCCGCGTCGTCGCCGCCAACTGGCCGCTGGACGAGGTGGGCCGGAGCTATCTGCAGTTTCTGGAGCGTTTCGGGCGATTGGCCCGGCGCCTGCGCGAGGGCTGGCGGCCGGATGCTGTGGCGGCCTTTGCCCTGCGTACCGTGCTCATCGATGTCTACCGCCGGACCCTGCTGCGCGATCCGGCGCTGCCGCTGCCGCTGCTGCCCGAGGACTGGCCGGGGCAGCGTGCGGCCCTGCTGACCCGTGACATCTACCGCCACCTCGCCGGTCCGGCACAGGCCCATGTGCGTGAGGTGCTGCTCGCGGACGGCATCTCCGCCCCGGCCGATGACAGCTTTTACGCCCGCTTCGGCGGGCTGGATGGAGGAGGACGGGGCGATGGCCTGCAACCCTGACAAGGCGTTTCTTGCCGCCATTCTCGAAGGCCGCGCCGAACCGGGGCCGGTGACCTCCTGTCCGGCGGCGCGTGCGCTCGGCGCGAAGCTGGTCGCGCTCGACCCCGAAAGTGGCGTGCTCGAGATGGAATTCGCAGCCGGGGTCGGGCACGTGAACGGCGCCGGGGTCGTGCTCGGCGGCGTCATCGCGGCGATGCTCGACCTCCTTGCCGCCTTTTCCGTCCTTGCCTTCACGCGCGCCGAATTTCCCGGCTCGATCGATCTGCAGGTGCACTTCCTGCGCCCGGCGCGGCCGGGACCGCTGCGCGGCGAGGCGCACCTCGTTCAGGCGGGGCGGCGCATCGCCTATACCGAGGCGGCGCTCAGGGATGTCCATGACCGCAAGATCGCCCGCGGCCGCTCGGCCCTCGCACTGCGCTAGGGAGAGCCGGGAGCCGTTCATCCTTCCGCTCCGTTCGCGCCCTTTCCCCCGTTCGCGCCCTTTCCCCCGTTCGCGCCCTTTCCCC
>JBHHTO010000257.1:0-3364 GCA_046753425.1 Rhodothalassiaceae bacterium
CGTCACCCCGGCGGCGGCGCGGGCGATGAGCGCGTCGGTGATATCGCTGAGATTGATCTCGTAGATGGCGACGTCGATCGTGCTCTGCGCCGCGTCGAGGCGCGTGATCAGGCGCTGCTCGAGATTGATCTGGTAATTGGCGAGATTGCCGCTCGTCGCATAATCGGTGAGCGCGCTCTTGTTGAAATAGATATTGATCGCACCGGGCGCGTTCGAGACCTGGTTGAGGAACTGCTGTGTCCCGCCGCCGCTGCCCCCGCCGCCGACGCCGGTGTTCGCCGCCTTCGGCGTGCCGAGGCCGACATCATAGGTGGCGGTCGCCGTCTGCCAGCCGGTGCCATTGCACTCCATTGTCGCCTTGGTCGTGTTGTCGCCGGCACTCCAGCCATTGACGCTGTCGATGAGGGCGCCCGCGCCGTTGCGCAGCTCGAGCGTCTCGCCGCCATTCTCCAGCGCGCCGGTATAGATGAGATCGGCCGGAATATTGGGCACGGAACTGTCGTCGGTGCGCTCGAGCAGATAGAAGCCGCCGGCGGGAATGCTGCCGCTGAGCGTGATCGACGGCGTGCCGTCGGTTGCCTTGAGTTGCCAGCCGCTGAGATCGATCGCCGCACTCGTCGTGTTGTAGAGCTCGATCCACTCGTCGCTCGCACTCGTCGTGGTTCCCATCCACGCGATTTCGTTGATTTCGACGTCGCCGGGCTGCGCCGCCCAGCCTGCAGTAGCAAGAAAAACCGAAACAATACTACCAATGGACGTAAGAAGAGATTTGCGTCGCATGATCCTACCCTCCACCAGAGATTTGCGATTAGGAATCCATATCGCATTGGACAAACGACAACAATTCACTTTTTATATTCCGGTCGATCAAGAACCGACAAAATTTCTTGAGATTGGAATGCACAATATCCGTGCAACATAGTTTATTAAACGAAATTGCCTATACAATTCATAATGGATGAACGAACCGGAGAAACAGAAGCGATATCCGGAATGCGGATAAGACAAGCATCAGACAACTTTCGGAATATTCTGGATGTGTTACGGCGCGACGGGTTCCTGTCGCCTTGTCCCGACCTCGCTGGTCAGGCGCTCATCCCGGTCCGGCGATGGCCGTTCCGCGCCGCGGTGCGCTATCCATATCTTGTGGCGCATGGCGGAGGGCCTGCTATATTCGCACCATGAGACACGAATCGACCCCCGACCAGATCATCGAGACGCGCTTCGACGAGGCGCTTTCGGAACGCTATCTCGCCTATGCGCTGTCGACCATCATGGCGCGGTCGCTGCCGGATGTGCGCGATGGGCTGAAGCCGGTGCACCGCCGACTTCTCTATGCGATGCGGCTCTTGAAGCTCGATCCCGATGCCGGCTTCAAGAAGTGCGCCCGCGTCGTCGGCGATGTCATCGGCAAATATCACCCCCACGGGGATCAGGCGGTCTATGACGCGCTTGTCCGTCTCGCCCAGGATTTCGCGGTGCGCTATCCGCTCATCGACGGGCAGGGCAATTTCGGCAATATCGACGGCGATAACGCGGCCGCCATGCGCTATACCGAGGCGCGCCTGACCGCCGTGGCGTCGCTCCTCATGGAGGGCCTCGAGGAGGGCGCGGTCGATTTCCGTGCCACCTATGACGGGGAGGAGCAGGAGCCGGTCGTGTTCCCGGGTCCTTTCCCCAATCTGCTCGCCAACGGCGCCAGCGGGATCGCCGTCGGCATGGCGACCGCGATCCCGCCGCACAATGTCGGTGAGCTCATCGATGCCCTGCAGTTGCTCATCGAGGCCCGGCTCGGGCGGCGGGGGCCGGTTACCGACGCCGAACTTGTCGAGCGGGTGCCGGGGCCGGATTTCCCCACCGGCGGCATTCTCGTCGAAACCGCGGAGGCGATCCGCGCGGCTTATGCGACGGGCCGCGGCAGCTTCCGCGTGCGCGCCCGCTGGCACAAGGAGGATACCGGCCGTGGCACCTGGCAGATCGTCGTCGACGAGATTCCGTATCAGGTCGTCAAAGCCAAGCTGATCGAGCGCATCGCCGGTCTCATCAACGATCGCAAGCTGCCGATCCTCGCCGATATCCGCGACGAGTCGGCGGAGGAGATCCGCCTCGTCCTCGAGCCCAAAAGCCGCAATGTCGATCCGCAGCTTCTCATGGAAAGCCTGTTCCGGCTGAGCGAGCTCGAGACGCGCATACAGCTCAATCTCAATGTCATCGATCTCGATGGAGCGCCACGTGTGCTGTCGCTCGGACAGGCGCTCGAGGCCTTCCTCGACCATCAGCTCGACGTTCTCAAGAGGCGCACGCGGCATCGCCTCGCGCGGATCGCGGATCGCCTCGAGGTGCTCGACGGCTATCTCGTCGCCTATCTCAATCTCGATGAGGTGATCCGCATCATCCGCGAGGAGGACGAGGTGAAGGCGGCGCTGATGCAGGCCTTCGGCCTCAGCGACAGGCAGGCCGAGGCGATCCTCAACATGCGCCTCCGGGCCCTGCGCAAGCTCGAAGAGGTGGCGATCCGTCGCGAGCACAAGGCGCTGAGTGCCGAGCAGCGGGAGCTCAAGGCTATGCTCGCAAGCCCCGAACGCCAGTGGATCGCGCTCGGCGATCGACTCGCCGTAGTGAAGGAGACCTTCGGTCCCGACAGCGCCGGTGACGGCCGCCGGACGGGCTTTGGCGAGGCACCGTCCGCCGAGCCGGTGCCCATCGAGGCGATGGTCGAGCGCGAGCCGATCACGATCGTCTGCTCCCGCCGCGGCTGGTTGCGCACAATCAAGGGACATCTGGCGGATGACGCGCCGCTCAGTTTCAAGGATGGCGACACCGGGCGATTCCGTTTCCACGCCTACAGCACGGACCGCATTCTCGCTTTCACCTCGCACGGGCGCATGCACACGCTGGCGGCCGATCGCCTGCCCGGCGGCCGCGGCCACGGCGAGCCGCTGCGCCTTCTTGTCGAGCTCGAGGGTGATGAGGAGGTGGTGGCACTGCTCCCCTACCGGCCCGGCAGCGAGCTTCTGCTCGTGGCCTCGAACGGGCGCGGATTTCGCGTCCTTGCGGACAGGACGGTGGCCGCCACGCGCAGCGGCCGGCAGCTCATGTCGCTTGCCAAGGGCGGGCGGGCCACGCACTGTCTCCCCGTCGATGGCGACACCGTCGCGGTCATCGGCGACAATCGCAAGCTGCTCCTCTTCCCGGTCGGGGAGGTGCCACAGATGGCGCGCGGGCAGGGTGTGATCCTGCAGCGGTACCGTGAGGGCGGGCTTTCCGACATCACCATCATCCGTCGCGAGGAGGGCCTGTCCTGGCCGATGGGCGGTGACAGCGGCCGCACCCGGACCGAGCGCGACCTCACACCCTGGCTCGG
>JBHHTO010000258.1:0-3347 GCA_046753425.1 Rhodothalassiaceae bacterium
CAGAAGGACGAGATCGTGGGCATCGAGGCGCTGGTGCGCTGGAACCATCCCGATCTCGGTCTCATCAGTCCGGAAAGCTTCATCGGCATCGCCGAGGAAGCGGGAATCACAGCCGAGCTCGGACGCTGGGTGGTGAGCAGGGCACTCGCCGAGGTCGTCAATCTCGAGCGCCATGGCCTGCCGCCGCTGCGCCTGTCGATCAACATCTCGGCGGACATGTTCGCGAACATGGGCGGGCGCGGGCTGCCCGGCATTCTCGAAGTGACAGAGCGCAGCATCCTCGCCCTGGCGCCCCAGACCCTGCGCGCGATCGAGCATCTGCGGGAGCACGGACTGCGCTTTGCGCTCGACGATTTCGGTACCGGCTATTCGGCGCTGAGCTCGCTCAAGACACTGCCTGTCGACGAAATCAAGATCGACCGCAGCTTCATCCTCGGCGCCGGCATTGAGGATGTCGCGGTTCTCCGGGCGATCATTGCCATGGCCAAGACGCTCGATCTGACCGTCATTGCGGAGGGTGTCGAGACGCCCGATCAGTTGCGCATTCTGCGCGCGGAGGGCTGCGATCTCTATCAGGGCTATCTCTGTGCACCGGCGCTGCCGGGGCCGCAGTTGCTCGACATGTTGAAGGACCGCAACGTCACGCCCGCTTGAGGCGAATACCGCAAGCATCTATGCTCGCGGGGATGAGCGCAATCGCGATCGACATCGTGTCCGACACGGTCTGTCCCTGGTGCTATATCGGCACGCGCCTGCGCGAGGCGGCGCTGCGCGAGCGTCCTGCGATTGCCGTCGATCTACGCTGGCACCCCTACCAGTTGGCGCCCGATCTGCCGGCGGAAGGCCTTGCGCGTGATGCCTATCTGGCGGCGAAATTCGGTTCACTCGCGGCGGCGCGCGACATCTTCGGCCGCATCGCCGATGCCGGTCGCGGCGCTGGCCTCGATTTCCGCTTCGATCGCATTCGCCGGGCGCCCAACACGCTCGACTCGCACCGCCTCATCCTGTGGGCCGGGAGTGCCGGCTGTCAGGATGCGGTGGTCGAGGATCTCTTCCGCAGCTATTTCCTTGATGGCCAGGACATCGGCGATCCGGCGGTGCTGGTAGGGATCGCCGCGCGTCAGGGAATGGACCGGGAACTCGTCGCCGAGCTCCTTGCGGGCGATCGCGATCGCGACCGCGTGGCGCGCGAGGCCGCCGCCGCGCGGCAGGCGGGGATCAGTGGCGTGCCGACCTTCATCATCGGGCAGCGCTATGCGGTCGCGGGGGCGCAGGATGCCGCGGCGTTTGTCGAGATATTCGACCGGCTGGCGGCCGGGCACCGCACGCCCTCCACCGTCTCCCCGGGCTAGAAGAAACCCATGGATGGAGGCGAGGATGCGCCGGACATGCCACAGGATCGCCATGCTCGTCGCTCTTGGCGCCGCGATCGTGGCCAGGGCAGGGGAGGCGGCCGATGCCGCGTCGCTGCGGTCGCGGATCGAGGCCGCGATCGAGGCCGAAGATTACGATCTTGCAGCGCGGCTGGCACGGGATCTCTTCCGGGCGCCCGATGCCGATGCCCAGGGGCGCGGCATGGCGTATCTCGCGCGGGGGCTGCAGCTTGCGGCCCGGAAGGAATACAGGGCGGCGCGCATCCTCATGGGGCGCGCGGCCGATGCCTTGCCGGAGCCCGTTGATGTCCTTGGGATGCGCGCCAATCTCGCCTTCCGGACCGGGGATTTCGCGGGCGCCGCGGAAGACGTTGAACGGCTGGTCGCGCTTGATCCCGGGTTTCTCGAGCAGCAAAGCGGCGAGCCGATCTACCGGATCTGGCGCGCCCTGCGCAAGAAAGGCGGGGCGCCGCTTTACCGCTTTCTCCAAACCCTCCTTGACGCCGGTTTCGATGGCGGGCGCGGCCATGGTGCCATCGACTGGATGTGGCTCGACCTCACACGGCTTCATGCGCAGGCGGGACGCAGCGAGGACGCCCGCGCGGCGCTCGACCGCATCTTTGATCCGGAGGCCATTCTCGAGGCCATGATCGATCGCCGCTATGCCGATCTGTGGCCGATCCTCGACGGGCGCGGCATTGCCGATGCCGAATCCCTTTACCGCCGCGACCTCGATTATGCGAAAGAGCGGCTTGCAGCGCATCCGAAAAGCCTCGCTGTGCTCTACCAGTATTTCGGCGCGCTGCGTCAGGCGGAGGAGTTCACCGCAGCGCGACATGTTGCGCAGGACTATTTCCGCCATTCCGGGGAATATGACGCAGAGGACGCTCTCGAGCGGCGCCGCATCAGCCTTGCCTTCCTCGAGGGCATGGCCGCGATCGCGCGCGCCGAGGGGCGCTGGGACGAAGCCCTCGACCTCATGCGATCGCTTGCCGGGCTCTCGGCGGATGCGTTTCCGAGTCTCGTCAACCAGAAGATCGATCTTGCGATCTATCTCCTCGAGGCGAGGCGATATGAAGAAGCGCTGGCCGCGGCGGCGCGGATCAATCCCGATCGTGCCAGAAAATACGGCAACTTCTTCATTCGCATGGTCGAGGCCTGTTCGCACGCCTTTCTCGGCGATGATGAGGCAGCAGGGGCGGCCGCGGCACCGGTTCTCGCCGAGCCGACTGCCAATCCGGGCGCGGCGGAATTGATTGCCCTTTGTCTCGATGACGCGGAGGAGGTGGTGCGCGTGTTTCTCGTCCTGCTCGACGATCCCGACTCGCGGAGCGATGCCCTCCTCACCCTCGCCCTGCACCAGCCCGAGGATGACGGGATCGCCCTTCTGGTCGCGCTGCGCCGTCGCCTGGATGCCATTCGCGACGATCCGCGTCTTGTCGCGGCGCGCCGGCATTATGGCCGCGAGCTGCCCTTTCCCCTGCCGGGCACGGGCCTCTGATTTCGCGCGGCGGCGTCTTCCCCCCATCGCCGCGAGCCCCTAGAGTGCGCGTTATGCGAGGGAATGCGGACAGCCCGGAAACAGGGATCGAGGCGCTCGCCGCTGCCGTCCGGCGCGGTGACCGCACCGCGCTTGCACGCGCCATCACCCTCGTCGAGAGCCGGCGGCCGGAGGACCGCCCGCGGGCCTCGGCGCTGCTCGAGCGCCTGCTGCCGGCAACCGGCGGGGCGCAGCGGATCGGCATCACGGGCGCCCCGGGGGTGGGGAAATCGACGCTCATCGAGGCACTGGGAAAGCGTCTGACGGCGGCCGGTCACCGCGTCGCCGTGCTCGCCATCGATCCCTCCTCGGAGCGCTCGGGCGGCTCGATTCTCGGCGACAAGACCCGCATGGAGCGGCTGGCGAATGACCGCAATGCCTTCATCCGCCCCTCGCCGGCCGGCGGCGTCCTCGGTGGCGTCGCACGGGCGACC
>JBHHTO010000259.1:0-3314 GCA_046753425.1 Rhodothalassiaceae bacterium
TACCGCGAACCTGTTCCGTATTGCCGGGCAGGAGCGGTTGGCCAGGAGGCTCACTGAATGCACCGTCGCCGATACGGTATTCTTCGCCAATTCCGGGGTCGAGGCGATCGAATGCGCGATCAAGACGGCGCGCAAGCATTTTTACGACAAGGGCGAAGGGCATCGCCATCGCCTGATCACGCTCGAGGGCGCCTTTCACGGGCGCTCGATGGCGGCGATCTCCGCCGCCGGTCAGGAGAAGCTCACCAAGGGCTTTGCGCCGCTGCTCCCTGGTTTTGATCATGTGCCGCCGGAAGACCTTGATGCGGTGCGCCGGGCCATCGGTCCCGAGACCGCGGGCATCCTCGTCGAGCCGATCCTGGGTGAGGGCGGCATCCGGCCGCTCTCGGACGACTATCTGCGCGGCCTCAGGGCGCTCTGCGACGAACACGGCCTGCTCCTGCTGCTTGACGAGATCCAGTGCGGCATGGGGCGCACCGGCAGGCTCTTTGCCCATGAATGGGCGGGCATCCGGCCCGACATCGTCGCCGTCGCCAAGGGCATCGGCGGCGGCTTCCCGCTCGGTGCCTGCCTTGCCACCGAAGAGGCGGCCTCGGGCATGACGCCGGGCAGCCACGGCACGACCTATGGCGGCAACCCGCTGGCCACTGCGATCGGCAATGCGGTGCTCGACGTCGTCCTCGCGCCCGGCTTTCTCGACGATGTGGTCCGCATCGCCGGCTATCTCGAACAGCGGCTCGCAGACTTCGCGGCCCGCCATCACAATCGGGTCGAGGCGGTGCGCGGCCGCGGGCTGATGCGGGGCGTGAAGCTGCGCGGCATGGAGGCGCGCAAGGCGGTGGGCGAGATCCTCGCGCGCGGTCTTCTCGTCGCGCCCGCGGGCGACAATGTGGTTCGCCTGCTGCCGCCTCTGGTCATCACCGAGCACCATGTCGACGAGGCGATCGACATCCTCGACACCTGTTTCCGCTCGCTCGGCCAAGAGACGCTCTGATGCGCGCGCCACGCGAGAGTCCGCCGCCCGAAGACAAAGGCACGCGGCCACGTCATTTTCTTGATCTCGATGGCTTTTCGGGCGATTTCCTGCGCCGCCTCCTGGCCGAAGCCCGGCGCATGAAGGCCGCGCGCCGCGGCCTGCCCAAAGGGGCACCCGATCCCGACGCGCCGCTCGACGGCCACATGCTCCTGATGATCTTCCAGAAGGCGTCGACGCGGACCCGCATCTCGTTCGAGATGGCGATGCGCCAGCTTGGCGGTGGGGCGAGCGATCTCGCCGGCGACCGCCTGCAGCTCGGGCGCGGCGAAACGATCGCCGATACCGCGCGGGTGCTCTCCGCCTATGGCGATGCGATCCTTTTGCGCACCTATCGTCATGCCGACCTGCGCGAGATGGCGCAGCATGCCAGCATACCGGTCATCAACGCGCTGACCGATCACTCGCACCCGTGCCAGATTCTTGCCGACATGCTGACGATCGAGGAACGCCTCGGCCCTATCGCCGGCCGTCCCCTCGCCTATGTCGGCGACGGCAACAATGTCACCCATTCGCTCATCCACGCGGCCACGCGATTCGGCTTCCCCTTGCGCATCGCGACGCCCGAGGGCCGTGCGCCTGACGCCGGGGTTGTGGCGGCGGCGCGAGAGGAGGGGGCGGACATCCGGCTCACCCGCGATCCGCGTCAGGCGGTCGCGGGTGCGATCGCCGTCTATACCGATACCTGGGTCTCGATGGGTCAGGAGAGCGCGGTGGAAGACCTTTCCGTATTTGCGCCCTATCGCGTCGACGAGGCGCTGATGGCGGCGGCGGCGCCGGAGGCGATCTTCCTCCACTGCCTGCCGGCGCATCGCGGGCAGGAGGTCAGTGATGCGGTGATGGACGGCCCGCAGTCGGCAGTCTGGGCGCAGGCGGAAAACCGGCTGCATGCGCAGAAGGCCATTCTCTGCTGGTGTCTCGGCGTCGCGCTCCGGGCCGCGGCCGGATGAGATGCAGGCGCCGCCTGCCCGACGCCCTTCGAGACGGCGCGTGCCGCGCCTCCTCAGGGCGAACGGAAGGGGTGGGTCCGTTCGTGCCGAGCTTGTCGAAGTACGAACGGGCCTGCACCGTCCGCCGCACGCGTTAGAGATGTCCGCTTTCCGCCGCCTCGCAGACGGCGTCGATCAGGTCCTGCGCGCGTTCGAGCTGGGCGAGGCTCACATACTCGTCCACCTTGTGCGCCTGGTCGATCGAGCCCGGGCCACAGACGATGGCCGGGATGCCGGCGATCGACTGAAAGATCCCGGCCTCGGTGGTGAACGACACCGCATGCGTGCGATTGGCGCCGAGGACGCGACGCAGGAAGGTCTCCGCATCCTCGCCGCCCTCGGTGTCAAGCGCCGGTGCCGCGGCCACCTCCTCGAAGGCGATGTCCGCAGCCTCGCCGGCGCCGCTGCGCAGTGCGGGCAGGATCTCGCGCGCCGCGAAGGTGCGGATCGCATCGAGGAGCGCGTCCGCGTCCGTCCCCGGCAGCGGCCGGAACTCCCACTCGATCTCAGCCCTCTCGGCAATGATGTTGACGGCGGTGCCGCCCGCCATACGGCCGATATTGAGCGTCGTATAGGAAGGGTCGAAGCGGTCGTCGCGCTCGTCTGCGAGCGCGTCCGCGAACTGGGCGAGATGCGTGACGAGACGGGAGGCTGCGACGAGCGCATTGGCGCCCGCCCCGGGCCGGCTCGAGTGCGCGGCGCGGCCGGTGAGTGTCGTGCGGATGACGCGGATGCCCTTGTGCGCGGTGACGATACGCATTTCCGTCGGCTCGCCGATGAGGACGAAAAGCGGTTTCGTCTCGAGCGTCGCGAGATGTCGGACGAGGCTGCCGACGCCGGCGCAACCCACCTCCTCGTCATAGGAAATGGCGATGTGAACCGGGCGCCTGAGCGGTCGCGCGGCAAGCCGTGGCACGGCAGCGAGCACGAGACCGAGGAAGCCCTTCATGTCGCAGGCGCCGCGGCCATAGAGGCGCCCCGCCGCCTGCCAGGGCGAGAAAGGGTCGTGCGACCAGTGCTGCCCTTCGGTCGGCACCACGTCGCTGTGGCCCGAGAGCACGATGCCCGGGACCTCGGCAGGGCCGATGGTGGCAAGCAGATTGGCCTTGGTCCCGTCTTCGTTCTCGAACAGCCGGGCAGGGATGTCGTGTGCCGCGAGGAGGTCGCACACATAGGCGATGAGGTCGCGATTGGGGCGCGCACTGACGGTGGGAAAGCGAATCAGGTCGGCGATGATCTCGAGGGTTCGGGCGGCGAGCGGCACGATCGGTCCCCAGCGCAAGATGCCTGCC
>JBHHTO010000260.1:0-3312 GCA_046753425.1 Rhodothalassiaceae bacterium
CGTCGAAATCGAAGCGGCGGCCGAGAAAGTCGAAGGAGCCGCGCACGAGGCTTGCGGTACCGCCGATGCGCGGGCGGTCCGCCGGGCCAGAGGCCGTCAGCCGCGCGCTCCATTCCGAGTCGATGCCGCGGCCGCGCACGAAGAGATGCCGCGGCGCATCAAGCGCGAGATCGAGAAGGAGCGGCCGCGGCCGCTGCGCCGTGCCGCCCGCGCGCGCGGTGGTGGTCGGGCCGCCATTGATCTCGGTGACCGCGATCGTCACGATTTCGTCGGAAGATCTCTGCTTGAGATCAAGATCGACGCGCTCTGCCGCGACCTGTCCCGAAAGGCGCACCCCGTCCGGATCGCTGGTTACCCGCAGGTCTCCCGAGACCTGTGCCGCAAGCCCGGGGCGGCGCAGGATACGGGCGTGCGCAAGGCGCAGGGCGATATCCGCATCGAGTCCGCCCGCGGGCGACCAGGCGAGCGAGCCCGTGCCGGCGATGGTGCCGCCATTGCCGTCGCCCGCGCTCAGCTCCGTCACCTCAAGGTGCCGTCCGGCGAGCAGCGCCGCGAGCCGGATATCGCTGGCGACGAAGCCCGATGCGACATGCTCGAAGCGACCATCGTCGAGCCGGAGGCGACCCTCAAGCCGCGGCGCCATGAGCGTTCCGGCGAGATCGGCGTCGATGTCGAGACGTCCCGCCGCGAGTGCGGGCATGCCGGAGAGGGCGAAGGCCGGTGCGAGGGCGCCCCGCCAGCTGACATGGCCGCGAAGCGGCGCCGCCCGGTCGAGCGACAGGCGTGCCCGGGCGAGGTCGATGGCGACCGGCAGCGCCACCCTTGCGGCACCGCTGAGCGCGTCCGCCGCCGTGGTCCGGGCATCGAGAGACAGCAGGCCGCCCGCGATCTCCGCCGCGATCACGAGATCAACCGGTGGCAGGGGCCGGAGCGGCTCACTCCAGGGCCGCATGCCGCGGATCGCGAGATGTATCGTGCCCCGGCTGTCCCCTCCCTGCTGACGGAGATCGAGGGCGGCGTCGACGGTGCCGCGCGGCAAGGGCCTTTCCGAGAAACGGTTGAGGAGGGCGAGCGGCAGCCCGGCGAGGGTGAACCTGAGCCGGCGCGTTCCGGCCTCATGTGTGGCGGTGAGCGCGATCCGGCCGGCGCCGAGCCGGATGTCCGGTGCCTCGATGCGCCATTCCCCTGGCGCCGTCTCAAGGCGGAGCGGTTCGCCCACGGCGAGCGGCGAGCCGAAGAGCGTTCCGGCGAGGTCAAGCCGTGCCGACATGTGCGTCGCCGCATCGTCGAGCGCGAGAGCGGCGTCGAGCGCGAGCTCTCCCCGCCATTGGCCGCGCGCCCGCGCCTCGAGGCGAAGCGGTGCCTTGCCGGCATGTGCGGTGATCCCGATTGCATCGATGCGGGCGAGGCCGGCCTCGAGCGCAGCGATCTCGAGGCGCGCCTCGATGGCGGGGCGCTCGGGTCCGAACCGGGCGCGCGCGGCAAGCGAGAGGCTGCCGATCGCGAGCGCTGCATCCGGTCCGGCGCGGAGCCTGAGGCCGGAGCCATCGACCGTCGCGCGGATCTCCTGCACGCCCGCGGGAGCCGCGAGGTCGATCGCCACTCCGAGCGCGCCCTCAAGCCCCTCTCCGAGCCCGGCAACCAGCCTTTCCGGCATCACCGACGGGCTCGACAGCCTGCCGCGGAGAAGGCCCTTGGCGTCGCGCAGAAGCTGGCCGGCGAGCCGCACGCCGCCGATATCAAGACGGACGTCTTCGAATGCGAGGGCACCTGGCCCCGTCGTCTTTGCCAGGGTTTCCGCCACGACGGGACCGGCATCGCTCGCTGCTGTGAGCCGGATGCGTGCTGCTGGCGTGCCGAAGGGATCCGTCAGCACGCCCGCGAGGTCAAGGTCGCGGAGCACAATGCGGGCCAGGTCGAGGCGCGGCAGACGGGCCTCGAAGTCCACTTTCGGTGCGGCGAGCGGCCCTTCGAGCCGGCCCTCGATGGTGGCGGCACCCTCGAGGGCGAGCCGGCCGGGCCCGGCAAGGGTCCCGATATCGTGGATGGCGAGCCGATAGCGCATCGACAGGGTGGCGCCCGCGGGGTCGATATCCCCTGCGGCGTCGAGAGTGGCATGGCTGCCGGCCAGATGCAGGGCGGAGAGGCGCAGGGCACCGCCCGGCACGCGCACGAAACGAACGCCAAGACGCGGCGCCCTTGCCAGCAGGCGATCGATCGCGCCATCGCCGCTTTGAAAGCCCGTTGCGCGGAACGCCGCTGTGCCCGAGAGCGGTGCCCTGGCTCCCTCCTGTACAAGCTCGATGGTACCGGCGAGGCGGCCGCCGAGCCGGAGATCGGGCAGGAGCGCGGCCGGATCGGGTACCTCGATCGTGGCCTTGAGCCGCCAGCCGCCATCGCGCGGCCGGACGGTCGCATTGCCGGTGGCGGAAACGGGCGGCCCTGCGATGCGGAATTCGCTCACCCCGATCTGGCCGTCGGCGCGCGCGATCGTTCCGCTGGCCGCATAATCGAAGGTCCCCATCGGGCGCTGCTGCAGCACAAGATCCATCGCCTGCCCGGTGATGCGGAAGGCGAGCGTCTCGGGCGCGAGGCGCAGCGACAGCACATTGTCGAGCTCCGCCGCGCGAAGGCCTTGCGCCCCCCGGGGCTGCCTTATCGTCAGCCGCCCCGCGAATGCCGGTTCCAGCAGGGTGCCCCGGAGGTGGCCCGTGATCGTGGCGGCGGCAAAGGCGTCGGGCATGGCGAGGGCGTGGGTGAGCGGTGTCGCCTCCGCGAGGTTCGCCGACAGCGCGAGGTCGAGCCGTGTCGCACCTTCGGGCGCGATGTTGCCGTCGAGGTGGTAGGTGCCGCGGTCGAGATCGGCGCGCGCCGAGAGCGCGATGCGGCCATCCCGCGCCGCCCCGGCGCCGAGGCGAAATTCGCCGCCGCTGCCGAGGATCGCACCGAGCGGCGCTGGCAGGCGCGCCTCATCCAGTTCAATGCGACCGGCCATCTCGACCCGATCGCCGGTGCTTTCGATTCGTGCCGAGGCGCGGGCCGCGCTTCCCACATGCCCGCTCAGGGTGCCGCGCCAGCGCGCCAGCGGGCCGCTTCCGGCGACCTCGATCGCGATATCCTCCTCGGGCCTTGCGCCGAATATGGCGGCGAGCAGGCCGCCTGCCTTTCCCGCAAGGCTGGAGGAAAGCGCAAGCGTGGCGCCCCCGGCGCGATAGTCGAGAGCGAGCGAAAGCTGGTCGAGGTCCGCCGCGTCCCGTCGCCGGATGTCGAGCTTGGCCCGGATCCGCTGCCCCGGCACCATCTGCAGATGTC
>JBHHTO010000261.1:0-3198 GCA_046753425.1 Rhodothalassiaceae bacterium
CGCGGCGACAAGCCCGATGCGGCGATGCCAGCGCCGCAGGAGGCGCGACAGGCCGTTGCGACCGTTCCCGTTGTTGCGATTGCGGCCATTGCCATTGCCTCTTGCCTGCCCGTTCATTGCGCCGCCTCCCCCCTGACGACGCCATCGAGATAAAGGGCAAGCCGGGCCATGCGTTGCATCGCGTGGACCGAGAGCGTGGCGCCGGAGATGCCGTCAATATCGGCATCGAGCGCGAGATCGGCGCTGAGGCGCGCACCGACGAACTGATCGCGGAAATAGGGATAGCGGATCTCGCCGCCGCGGCTTTCGCGGTAGATCAGCACCGCCACCTCGCGCAAGGCGCCCGCCTCGACCACGAAGCCGGCGGTGATCGGCTGCTCCTTGCCGATCTCCTCGAGGATCCAGGCGGTGCGCGCGCCCTTCCGCCAGTAGCGGAGACGCAGCACCGGCAGCCGGTGGCCCATGATGCGTTCGATCCTTTCCCGGATCGGGGGCGTCAGCCAGAGTGCCGCGGGTTTCGGCGGTGCGCCGTCGAAGGCCTCGGCAAGAAAGCTGTCGGGCGGCGTGATGGTTTCGGCGGCGAGCGGCGGGACGAAGCCGAAGACGCCGAGAAGCACAAGCAGGAGCGCGTGCATCCGCAGATGCACGCGTCCGACATCCTGTGCCTTGCCGGGCTCGGTCATCGCACCCCGCCTAGAAATTGAACGCCAGTCCGAGAAGCAGGGAGAAACTATCGTCGGCATCCCCGGCATCAAGGAAATTCGTGAGGCCGGAGAGATTGTCCTCGGGCGTCCAGGTGTATTCGCCGGCAAGCTGCACCACCCAACCCGGCACCGGCCGGTAGCCGAGCCCGAGCGTCGCCCGGTTGACATGGGCATCGCGGGTCCTGAAGCCGGTGAGCGTCGCGCCGTCGAATTCGATTCCCTGGAGCTGGTCGTCGAAGAACACCTGCTCCATGCGGAAGGTGGGGATGAGTTGCGGATTGTCGAAGCCGCGACCGAGGAAGGTGTCATCGAGCGCCGCGGGCCAGAAGGGCCGGCGGATCTCGACCCAGTAGCCGGTCTTGTTCTTCGCCATCACATTCTTCGACAGCGTGAACTCGATTTCGTGCTTGGCAAACGCCCCGTCCTCGAGCGGCCCCTCGATGGCACGCTCCTTCGACAGGGTGCGGGCGGCAAAAGCCGAGGCCACGGCCGCGAGATTGTCGAAATGGGTGTGAACCGCCTCATATTCGATCTCGAAGCCGCCAACATGGTGCAGCCCGTCGATGCCAACCGACCACAGCGTCTCGTCGCGGTCGAGGAAGGAGGGAACGTAGTTGCCGACATAGCCCGAGAGCGCCACCTCCTGGCCCGGCATGGGCTTGAGGGCAACGCGCCCGGTGAGCGCGAGCGAGCTGTTGGCATTGCCGTCGAAGGGGCCGCGTGCCGGCCCGAATTCGGCCTCGAGCTTGCTTTCAAGCTCGGTCGAGCCGTCGTCCTCGACCTTGGACTTGAGCTCGGTCTCGAGCTCGAAATCGACGGTCGCCCCGTTCACCGCGTAGACCCGGTAATCGAGAAGCGCGCCACCAGCGATCTCGGCGGTACCGGAGAATCCGGCACCGAGCTCGGCCCAGGCCGCCTTTGCCGGCAGCACCGGCGCCCCGCGATCGACCAGCGTGCGCCGCGGCAGCACCCACTGATTGTCGTCGTGATTGATGTTGAAGCGCCCAACCGGCACGAGCAGCGCGCCGAAATCGAGGCGCAGGGCGGGACTGATCACATAGCGCGCCCAGGCCTGCTCGAGGGAGATCTCGGAGCCGTTCGAGCCCTCGATCGCCTGCTTCACTTCGAAACCGCCCGGCTCGGCCGCGATTCCCTTCTCGAGCTCGAGCTGGGTGAAGCGTTCGAATTCGAGCTCGAGATAGGTCTCGAGCCGGTCGGTGACATGCGAGTCGAGAGCGAGCACGAAGCGGCGGAAAGTGAAACCCGTGTTTGCACCCTCGGCATCGCCGGCCTCGAAGCGCACCGAGCCGTAGCCGCCGATCGAGGTGCGCTTCCACCAGCCCTGGCCGCCGACGCCGGCACCCGCGAGCGCCTCTTCGAGAAGTCCGCCCGTCGCCTCGACCCGCTCCTCGGTCGCCTTGACCCGCGACTCGAGGCTTTCGATCCGGGTCATCGTCGCAGGCTCCGGCACCGCTGCACGCGATGCCGCCGCGGGCGGTTCCGCAATCGGCGCTTCCGCCTCGAGACGCGCCTTGAGCGCCGCGATCTCCTTCTGCTGCGCCTGGATCACGCGCCACATTTCGGCGCGCGAGGGCAGTTCCTCCTCCTGTGCCAGGGCGCCGCTCGCAAGCAGCGCGGAGATGGCGACTCCCGCAGCGAGCGCGGCAAGACGTCCTTGCGAATTTCGGGCAGGCATCGTGTTTCCTCCTCACTTGTCACCCCTGCCCCCGAAGCGGGGACAGCTCGTATTGCGAATAATTCGCATCACCAGTCCGGCGCCTCTTAAACGGCTCGTCCGCAGAAATCAAGAATGAAAATGCGAGGCGATCGCATAAAAACCCGCCTGCGACCATGTGCCACAAGAAAACGCCGGTCTCCGCCCGCCCTGCCTGTGCCGCCGGCCACAGCGCAGCTCAACACCGCCGGGCAGCGAACGCGGTCCGTGCCTCGCCCGCCGCTGCAGCGACCTTTCAAGACCCGGCGAATGCCTCTAGATTTCCCGCCATGATGAGGCCTCGCGACATTGCGGCCGCCGCTCTTCTGCCGATCGTCCTGACGGCAGCCGTGCTCTTGCTGGGACGGCTTGGCGGTGCTCCGGTGCAGACCCTCGATCTCTCCCTCCCCTGGGGGGTGCAGGAATTTCACACCCGCAATGCGGCCCGCTTCGCGGCGGTCGTGGCCGAGGCGACCGAGGGGCGGGTGAGGATCACGCTCCATCCCGGCGCGACGCTGGGCATCAAGGGACCGGAATCGCTGCGTGCGGCGCGCGACGGTGTCGTGCCGATCATCGACATGGCGGCGTTCCAGCAGGTGGGAATGGAGCCCATCCTCGGGCTCGACGCCCTGCCCTTTCTGGTCCGCGACCAGGGCGAACTGAGGCTTCTCTACGAGGATCTGCGGCCGCTGGTCGAGGCGGCACTTGCGCGCCACGGCCTGCGACTTCTCTATGTGGTGCCCTGGCCGCCGCAGAATCTCTATGCCAGGCACCCGATCC
>JBHHTO010000262.1:0-3195 GCA_046753425.1 Rhodothalassiaceae bacterium
ATCAGCGCCTCCTATCGCGAGCGGGTGCGAGTGGACCAGGAGCGCCTGCTCGAGAATCTGCCGACGAACAACGACCAGGTGGGCCGCTTTGATCCCAGCCCCACGCCTTTCACCCTGTTCGCCACGCCGACGCGGACAAAGACCGGCACCGGCACGGTCCAGGCCCGGCTCGGACGCGGCACATGGCGCCTCACCGGCTCCTACCAGACGCTCGAGCGCGATATCTCGCGCGGCTTCAATGACGAGGAGGCGACGCGCGTGCGACTCAATGGCACGCAGCCCCTCGGCGCCGATTTCGCGGTCGATCTCTTCGGCTCCTACAACCGGCGCAAGTTCGCCGACACCAACACGCCGGCACGGCGCACCGACAATGACTACCGGGCCTCGGCGGCGCTCCGCTATCTCGGTCTCGCGCCCTTCGAGATCAGCCTGCGCTATTCCTACAGCCGGCGCGATTCGACCGAGGTGATCCGCGAGTTCACCGAGAACACGGTCGCCCTCGATCTCGCCCTGCATTTCTGAAGGAGCAGAGGCGGGCGCGCTCAGCCGACCGACAGCCGCCGGTCGCGCAGCCACAGCTCGAGCATGACCATGTCCCACAGGAGCCCGTCATAATGGGTCCGCTCGGGGCGGTCGTGCTCCGCCTTCATGTGACGCAGGAAGTCGCGACGGAAGATGCCGCGCTCCGCCAGCGTGCAGAGACAGTCCTCGGCAACCGCGCGCAGGCGCGGCTCATTCCGCATCCATTCGCCGAAGGGCATGCCGAATCCGTGCTTGCGCTTGTCGAGAATGGCGTCGGGGAGAAAGCCCCGCGTCGCCTCGCGATAGAAATGCCGCAGCCGTGTCCCCTTGAGTAGCAGGCGTGCGGGAATGGAGGCCGCGAAGCTCACCAGATCCTCGTCCAGCATCGGATAGGTGACGTCGATGCCAGCAAGGCGGCAGGCGGTGTTGACCTTGCGCAGGTCGTTGTCGGCGATGGTGATGCGCATGTCGAGGTGCAGCATCGAGGCGAGCATGTCGCCCGTGCCGGCGTCCTCATAGTGCCGCCGCCACAGCGCATAGGGCTCCTCGGGATCGATAGCCTCCAGCATGTCGGCGGTGAACACGTCGCCGAGGCGCTCCCGGGCATAGACCTTGGGATTGTGCATCCGCTCGGGCATCGGCATGCGCGCGCGGTCGATATAACGCTTGATCTTGCCCAGCGGCGTGCGCTCGAGCGCCGCCGGCAGAGGCAGCAACAGCCGCTCGAGCAGGGTCCGCGCGAAGCCCGGCAGGCGGTCATAGTGGCCCAGTATCGCCTGTTCCGCATAGCGCCGGTTGCCGGCGAAAATCTCGTCGCCGCCGTCGCCGGCGAGCAGCCGCCCGATTCCCTGCTCCCGCGCCATGCGCGCGCAATAGAAGGCGGGAATGACCGAGGAATTGCTGTAGGGCTCGTCGAAGGCCGCTGCCGCCTCGTGCAGGAAGGCGTGCGCATCCGCCGGCGTCAGGCAGTATTCGCGGTGGTCGAGACCGAAATGCGCGGCCGCGATCCGCGCATAGGGGCCCTCATTGTACTGCTCTTCCGCAAAGACGACGGTGAAGGCGGGCACCGGTCCCGGACTCTGCCGCTGCAGGATGCCACACACGGTCGAGCTGTCGAGGCCGCCGCTGAGGAAGGCACCGCGGCGCTCGGCTGGCACGCCTGCCGCAGCGCGCGCGACCGCCTTCTCGAGATGCGCGAACAGGCGTTCGCGGAGAAGCGGGATCCCGGCCCCTTCCTCCGCGCCATAGGGAATGCGCCAATAGGGCTCGACAATGGCCGCCGCGGCGGTCCCCCGCCGGACGAGGCGGTGCGCCGGCAGCAGTTTCTCGATGCCCTCGAAGACCGTGCCCGGCGCCGGCGAGACATAGTTCATGGCGAAACGGTAGAGCCCGGCCGGGCTGAGCCGCGTCGAGACCGCCGGGTGCGCGCGCACGGCATCGATCGAGGTGCCAAAGACGAGCGCGCCGTCACCGGCTGCGGCCTGTGCCATGCGGCCGATGCCGACGCGGTCGATGGCGAGAAGCAGGGTCCCGGTGCCGGTATCGACCAGTGCCAGGCTGAAATCGCCTTCCAGACGCGCAAGGCACGCCGCGCCGTCGCTCCGCCAGGCCGCGATCAGTGCCGCGGCGTGGCCGGTCTCCGCTGCCCTCGCCGCAATCGCTTCGTCCCGCCAGCGCGGATGGCCGACGATGGCCGCAGCAAGTCCGTTCGCCTCCGCAAGGGCTCCCGGGCTGCCGCCCGACACGGCGAGCGCGGCGCCACCGCCGGTCCAGCGCGTGATCCGAGCGCCGGGCGTAGCGGGCAACGCTGCCGCCATGCGCGTCAGCACCACAGCAGCCTCGTCACCGCCAACCGCGCCACCCTGCCAGCCGCAAAGGCCACCGGACAGATTCATGAATCTCCGCCCCCGGCCGCACAAGCGGCCTCACCTGTTGCGAACCGGGCACGCAGTTCCCGGCGGTCCACCTTGCCGTTGGGCAAGCGCGGCAGGTCATCAAGGAAAACAAAGGCGCTCGGCACCAGATAGGACGGCAGCTCCCGCCGGCCGTGGGCGGCAAGGCGTTTTTCCATCACTTTGTCCGTGCTGTCAGCCACGACCACCGCGACGATTCGGGCGCCGAGCTCCGTGTCCGTCACCGGAACGACAGCCGCTTCCAGCACGCCCTCGACTTCATGGAGCACGTCCTCGATCTCCATCGGGCTGACACGGACACCCCCCGTCTTGATCATGTCGTCATTGCGGCCGACGAAATAGAGGAAACCCTCGTCATCGAGGCGTACGATGTCGCCCGACCAGACGGCAAGCTCGGTTACCGGGAGCTGCTTGAGCGCACCCGGGACCGGCCGGTAGCGCGCCGCCGTCCGCTCCGGATCGTTCCAGTAGCCGAGCCCCACGAGCGGCCCGCGGTGCACGAGCTCGCCCTCCTCCCCCGGCCCGGCAAGGCTGCCGTCGGGCTTGACCACCAGGATCTCCGCATTGGGGATCGCCTTGCCGATCGAGTCCGGCCGCCGGTCGACCTCCTCGGGATCGAGATAGGTCGAGCGGAAGGCCTCGGTCAGCCCGTACATGAGATAGGGCTTCGCATTGGGAAAACACGCCCGCAACCGCCCCAGAAGCGCCCGCGGCATGTGTCCCCCCGTGTTCGCGAAATAGCGCAGGCTCGAGCCAGCGC
>JBHHTO010000263.1:0-3126 GCA_046753425.1 Rhodothalassiaceae bacterium
CATCGAAGACATGCAGGGCCTCGTCATCCGCACGCTGGACGCCAATACGACGGAGCTCGCCCGACGGCTCGGCATGACGCCGGTGCAACTGGCCTCGCCGGATGTCGTGCCGGCGCTGGCCGCGGGCGCGCTTGATGCCGTCTTCACCTCGACGACTACGGGCGCGGCCCAGAAATACTGGGAGTTCCTGTCCCATATCCACCGCACGAACCACGGCTGGATCACCAATCTGATGGTAATCAACGAGCGGGCCCTTTCGCGCCTCGCAGCCCCGGACCGACAGCGGCTGCTCGACCTCGCGCGGGCCCTCGAGCCCGAATTCTGGAAGGTTTCGCACGCGGACGACCTCGCAAGGCTCGCCACCCTGCGCGCGCACGGCATGACGGTCGTCGAGCCGGACGCGGCGCTGGCCGCGGCGATGCAATCCGTGGCGCGGCCGATGTGGCGGGACTTTGCCGCCCGCGTGCCGGACGCGCGCCCTATTCTCGATCACTTCCTCGTCCGCACCGGCCGCGCGCCGCTGGCGCCGGCCGCGCCGGAGGCGGGCGCGTGACCGCAGCCTTCCTTCGGATCAGCGACCGGCTGTGCCGGCTGGGGGCGGGTCTTGCCGCCCTCGCGCTGGCGCTCGTCTTTGTCCTCGGAATGGCGGAAATCATCGCCCGCGCGCTGTTTGCCACCTCGCTCGGCATCGCACTCGAATTCAGCGGCTATCTGACCGCGGCGGCGCTGCTTCTCGGAGCCGGCGAGGCCCTGCGACAGGAGAACCATATCCGCATCACCCTGCTCCGCGACCGGTTGCCGCCGCGCGGCGGCCGCATCCTCGATCTCGCCGCCGCATTCGCCGGACTTGCGGTCGCCGGCTTCCTCGCCCTTGCCATCGCGCGCTATGCGCTCGTGTCGTTCCTCCTTGATGCGCGCTCCTATTTTCCGACCGCGACGCCGCTCTGGCTGCCGCAGGCGCTACTCGCACTCGGTGCCGCCATTCTCGCCACCGCCCTTGTGGCGCGGCTGCTGCAACTCGTCACCGGCGCCAAAGGAGAGGACGCGTGAGCGGGGCCGTCCTGTCGCTTCTGCTGCTGCTCGTGCTGCTTCTTGCCGGCGGTCTCTGGGTCGGACTTGCCCTGATCGCGGTCGGGCTCGCCGCGCTTCTTCTGTTGCGCGATGTCGATGCCCTCGCCTTCCTCGCCGGCGATGTCTGGCGCAGCCTGACGGCGCCCGAACTCGTGGCCCTGCCGCTGTTTGTCCTGATGGGCGAGATTCTCAATCGCAGCCGCGTCGCCGAACGCCTGTTCGCCGGTCTTGCGCCCTGGCTCGCCGGGCTCCCCGGCGGGCTCGTCCACACCAATATCGCCGGCTGCACGCTGTTCGCCGCCGTCTCCGGCTCATCGGCGGCGACGACCGCCACCGTCGGCCGCATCACGCTTCCCGAACTCAGGGCGCGCGGCCATGACGAGCGCCTTGTCATCGGCTCGCTGTGCGGAGCGGGGACGCTCGGCTTTCTCATTCCGCCCTCGATCGTGCTCATTCTCTATGGCGTACTCGCCGAGGTCTCGATCGTGACCCTTTTCCTTGCCGGCATCGTGCCCGGGCTGCTGCTCGCCGGCGGCTATATGGCCTATGTCGCCATCGTCGGGCCGCGCCCGCCGGCAGCCGCCTTCACCTGGCGGGAGCGCCTGCGCGCCCTGCCCGGTCTCCTGCCCGTGCTGGCGCTCATCCTCGTTGTCGTCGGCTCGATGTATGCCGGCATCGCCGGACCGACCGAGGCGGCGACGATCGGCGTCGGCGGCGCCCTTCTCGTCGCTGCCATGCAGCGCACGCTCGATATCGCCGCCCTGCGGGCAGCGCTTCTTGCCGGTGTGCGCACGAGCGCGATGCTCGGTCTCATTCTTGCCGGCGCCTTCTTCCTCTCCAAGGTGGCCGCGCTGTTCGGTCTGCCCGAGGCGGCGGCCCGTGCGGTCGGCGCGCTCACCCTGCCGCCGCCGCTGCTGATCCTCGCGCTTCTCCTCCTTTATGTGCTGCTCGGCATGGTGCTCGACGGGCTCTCGCTCATCCTGATGACGCTGCCCGTCACCCTGCCGCTCGCCACCGGCGCCGGTTTCGATCCCGTCTGGTTCGGCATCTTTCTCGTCATCGTCGTGGAGATGGCACAGATCACGCCACCGGTCGGTTTCAATCTCTTCGTCGTCCAGGATCTGAGCGGCAGGCCGCTCGGCAGCGTTGCACGCGCGGCCTTCCCCTTCTTCCTCATCACCGCCGCGATGGTCCTTCTTCTCCTCTCGGCCCCCGGTATCGTGCTTTGGGTGAATGGCCACTGAGAGGAGAATTGTATCCCCCCGGACCTTCGGTTATTGTCGCCGCGACATCGATTCGGGGCCCGCAAGGCCCAGGATATGATCCGCGGGAATGACCCCGAGACGGCCCGCCAGTCGGGGGTTCCGGACCCGCTTCCGGGACACCAGGGAGCCATCATGTCGCGACGCAGACAGATCTATGAGGGCAAGGCCAAGATACTCTATGAAGGCCCCGAGCCCGGCACGATCATCCAGTATTTCAAGGACGACGCGACCGCCTTCAATGCCGAGAAGCGCGCGACCTTGCAGGGCAAGGGCGTGCTCAATGCGCGGATCTCGGAATATATCTTCACGCAGCTCGCCGCAATCGGCATTCCCAATCACTTCATCCGCAGCCTGAGCCTGCGCGAGCAGCTCGTGCGCGCGGTCGAGATCCTGCCGCTCGAGGTCGTGGTGCGCAATATCGCCGCCGGCTCGATCTCGAAACGCCTCGGCATCGAGGAAGGCACGCCGTTGCCGCGCCCGATCGTCGAATATTATTACAAGGACGATGCGCTCGGCGATCCGATGGTCTCAGAAGAGCACATCTTCGCCTTCGGCTGGGCGATGGAGCCCGAGATCGACGAGATCATCCACCTGTCGCTCCGGGTCAATGATTTCCTCCTCGGCCTGTTCTCGGCGATCGGTATCAGGCTCGTCGACTTCAAGCTCGAATATGGCCGCGTTTATGCCGAGGATCACAGTCACCTCCTGCTTGCCGACGAGATCAGCCCCGACAGCTGCCGGCTGTGGGACGCGAAGACCGATGAGAAGCTCGACAAGGACCGCTTCCGCC
>JBHHTO010000264.1:0-3117 GCA_046753425.1 Rhodothalassiaceae bacterium
CTCGCTGTGGAGCTGGACCATCATTTTCGCCACCTGGCTACGCCTCCGGCGGGTCAACACCGAGGCCGATGCGTTCGAGGACTCCTTCTGGTCCGGCACCGCTCCCGAGGAGCTCTATGAAAGCCTCAGGTCGCGCATCACCCATCCCTTCGCCATGGTCTTCGTCGCCGCCATGCGCGAATGGCGGCGCTCGCTCAAGGCCCCCGTCGGGCCAGCGCACCGCATCGGCGTGGAGGATCGCGTCAACAAGGTGATGCGGGTGGCCATCGCGCGCGAGATGGAGCGGCTCGAGGGCCATACCGGCTTTCTCGCCACCGTCGGCTCCGCGGCGCCCTTCGTCGGCCTTTTCGGTACCGTGTGGGGCATCATGAACAGCTTCCAGTCGATCGCGCTCACCTCGAACACCAGTCTGGCGGTGGTGGCGCCAGGCATCGCCGAGGCACTCATGGCCACCGCCTTCGGCCTCGTTGCCGCGATCCCCGCGGTGGTCGCTTATAACAAGCATGCGACGGACCTCAGCCGCTTCGCTGGCCGCCTCGAGGGCTTCGCCGACGAGTTTTCGGCCATCCTCTCGCGCCAGCTCGACGAAAGGAACGGCTGATGGCGGGGATGGAGATCCAGCTTCGCCGCCGCGACCGGCGCGGCGTGACGCGCTACAAGCCGCTCGCCGAGATCAATGTCACGCCCTTCGTCGACGTCATGCTGGTGCTGCTCATCGTCTTCATGGTCGCGGCGCCGCTCCTGCAGGTCGGGGTCCCCGTCGATCTTCCCGATGCCCGGGCACCGGCGCTGCCCGAGGACACGACGCCGCTCAGCGTGACCATCGATCAAAATGGGGCCATATTCATCGAGGAGACTGAGGTCGGCCTCGATGAACTGGTGCCCCGGCTCGCGGCGATCGCGGAAACGCGCAACCGGACCGAGACGCGGGTCTATGTCCGCGGTGACCGGCGCCTCGCCTATGGCGAGGTGATGCGGGTGATGGCGGCCGTGCATGCTGCCGGCTTCAGCAAGGTGGCGCTGGTCGCGGATCGCCCGTGAGAGCGCTGTGGGCGTGTTTGCCGCAGAAGGTGTCGACGAAACGAATTCGATGGTCCGGGATTTCTATCGCGAGGGATGGGCGCTCAGTCTGGTGGTGCATGTCGGCCTTGCCGTCGCCGTCATCATCGGCCTTCCCCACCTCCGGCGCCCGCTTCCCGACATCCCCGACGTCGTCCCGGTCGAATTCGTGAGCATCGACGATGTCGTGCGCGCCCCCCTCGAGGAGGCGCAGGATGCGCCGGCAATCGAAGAGCCGCCGCCCGAGGCCGCACCGCAGCCACAGCCGCAGACCGCGGCGTCCGTGCCCTTGCCGGACACGCCGCCGCCCGAACCGCAGGCCAAGCCGCAGGCGCCGGCACCGCGGCTCCAGGTCACGCCGCGCAACAAGCCGAAGCCGCCGCCGCGTTTCGACGCCGCGCGGGTGGCCGAACTGATCGACCGCTCGATCAAGAGCGAGCCGCCACCCCCGGCGCCGGCAGCGGAAAAGACCGAGGAAACGGTCCCGGCGCCGCAGCGCTCCGCCCTTGCCGCCCGCATCGCCACGGCAACGCTCGAGGCCGCCATCCGGTAGCGCATGATGCAATGCTGGTTCAAGCCGGCGGGCGCCCGGGATATCGGCGAGATGCAGGTGCGGATCCGCATCGAGCTGCGCCGCGACGGCCGCCTCGCGCGGCCGCCGCAATTCGTCGACGCGGGCGACCTCTCCGCCCCTGGCCGCGATTTCTACCGCATCTTCGCCGAAAGCGCCCGCCGCGCGGTGCTCAATTGCCAGCCCTATGACAATCTGCCGCTCAGCCAGTATGAACTTTGGCGGCAGATCGAATTCACCTTTGCCGGCAGCGGATGACAGCCATGCACATCGCTCACCACAATCAAGGAATGCGTATGTCGCCGACAGCCCGCCATCTCGTGCGCTTCGCCGTCCTGTGCCTCGCCCTGCTCGCGGCCGGCCTGCCGGCCCGGGCGCAGCTCTTCGTCGATGTCACGCGCGGCAATGTCGAGCCGCTGCCGATCGCCGTTCCCGCCTTCGTCGCCCTCGGCACGAGCGAGACGGCGGCCGGTCCGCTGGCGGCGGTGGGCGAGAATATCGCGGCCGTCGCCGCCGCCGATCTCGACCGCTCGGGCCTCTTCCGCCCCATCGACCGGCGCGCCTTCATCGCCGGTCCCGCCCCGGCCGATGTCCGCCCGCGCTTTGGCGACTGGCGGGCCATCGCCGCACAGGCCCTGGTCACCGGCCAGGTGAGCGTCCGCGGCGACGGGCTTCTCGTCGCCGAGTTCCGCCTCTGGGACGTATTTGCCGAAAACCAGCTCACCGGGCTCCGCTATACGGCGCAACCGGCGGACTGGCGCCGCATCGCCCACAAGATCGCCGACGACATCTATGCCCGGCTCACCGGCGAGAAGGGCTATTTCGACAGCCGCATCGTCTATGTCGCGGAATCGGGCAGCAAGCTCCAGCGCCGCAAGCGCCTCGCGATCATGGACCAGGACGGCTTCAATCACCGCTATCTCACCGATGGCAGCGATCTCGTGCTGACGCCGCGCTTCTCGCCCAACCGCCAGGAGATCACCTATCTCGCCTATTACAACGACCAGCCGCGGGTCTATCTCTACAATCTGGACACCGGACGGCACGAGGTGCTCGGCGATTTTCCGAACATGACCTTCGCGCCACGCTTCTCGCCGGACGGCAACAAGGTGGCCCTCAGCCTCGCCGAGAACGGCAATTCCGACATCTTCGAGATGGATCTGAGGACGCGGCGGGTGCGGCGTCTTACCACCCATCCGGGGATCGACACCTCGCCCTCCTATTCGCCGGACGGCCGGCGCATCGTCTTCAATTCCAATCGCGGCGGTAGCCAGCAGCTCTATGTGATGGACGCCGACGGCGGCCATGTCGAGCGCATCTCCTTCGGCAAAAACCGCTATGCGACCCCGGTCTGGTCGCCGCGCGGCGATCTCATCGCCTTCACCAGGATCGGCGACGACAAGTTTCGTATCGGTGTCATGCACCCCGATGGATCGGGCGAGCGCCTGCTGACCGACGCCTATCAGGATGAGGGGCCGACCTGGTCG
>JBHHTO010000265.1:0-3056 GCA_046753425.1 Rhodothalassiaceae bacterium
TTCGTCCCGGCCCCATGCGCCATTTCACGAGCGACGGCAAGCTCGTCATCGATATCGCCGATGACGGGGCATCAGTCCCGGCGCCACCGGATCAGGCCGTGACCGATTCATCACCGCAGACGCCGCCCGGCGATCGTGCAGCGGTGGAGACGCGTGAGGAGCCAAAGGACCCGGATCGTGGCGGCGACCTCACCGGCGCGGCCTCTGCGGCAACTGCCACCGCCACTCTCACGGCGACCGCGGAGGGTGAGGATCTGCTTCTCCGCTTGCACTGGGATCATCCGGCGCCGGCCGCGATCTTCGCCCGTGCGGGATATCTGTGGCTGGTGCTCGAAGGGAAAGCCACGCTCGACATGGCGGGGCTCGCGCTTGCGCCGGATTCCTTCGCCGGCGATCGCCTGCGTTCCTTTGACACCCTGTCGGCACCGCACCACATGGTCCTGCGGTTCGGGCTCCGCGACGATCTTCACGTCGCCGCGCGCCGCGACGGCAATGACTGGCAGATTCGGCTGACACCGGACGAGACGCGGCCGCGCCTTGCCATCGACGTGCTCGAGCAGCCGACCCCCAGGGGGCGCCGCCTTCTGGTCAGGAGCGCCGAGATCGGTGCCGCCCTGCGCATTCGCGACCCGGAGGTTGGCGATGAGCTGGATATCGTGCCATTTGGCGAATCCGGCCAGGGAACGCCGGACACGCGCTCCTATGTCCAGTTCGCCCTGCTGCCGACAGCGCAGGGCCTCGTCGTCGAGCGCCGCGACAGCGATCTTCTGGTAACCCGCGAGAAGGACGGTGTCGTGATCGCCGACAATGGCGGTCTCGTGCTGTCGCATTCCGACCTTGAGGCGGTACAGACGCCCGGTGCGGCCGCTGGCAAGCTCGTCGATCTTGCGGCCTGGCGTCGCGGCGGGCGCGCGGATTTCGTGCGCAATGAGCAGGAGTTGCTGGCCCGCCTGGCAAGGAGTGGTCCTGCGGAGCGACGCGGGGCCCGCTGGGCGCTGGCGCGCTTCTATCTCGCCCACGGTGCGGCGGCGGATGCGCTCGGACCTCTCGAGCTGATGCGCGAGACCGATCCCGGTCTCGAGAAATCCGCGCCCTGGAAGGCAATCCATGGCGTTGCCCTGCTCGAGATCGGGCGTGCCGGCACAGCACTGGGCGAGCTGCTCGACCCGAGCCTCAATGCCGAACCCGAAATGTGGCTCTGGCGCGGTCTCGCCGCTGAAGCAGCAGGCAAATTCGCCGCTGCCCTGCAATATTTCGGGGAGGGCGAGGAGGCCCTCGCCAATGTCTCCGGAGACTTCGCGGTGCGCGTCCATTTCGCGCGTGCACGCGCTGCCCTTGCCGAGGGCAATCTCGCCGTTGCGGACAGCTCGATCCGGTTCCTGCAGAACACCGGATTGCCGGCTGCCGAAGGGCTCGCCGTGGACTATCTTTACGGTCGCCTTGCGGAGGCGCGCGGTGATCTCGGCACCGCGCGCGCCCGTTTCCAGGACGCCGCCGCGGCGCTTGATCGCGCGCTTTCGGCGCATGCCCGGTTCGATCTCGTGAAGCTCGAGCTGCGGGAGAACAACATCACACCGGATGGGGCCATCTCGGCGCTCGAGAGGCTTCGCTTTGCCTGGCGCGGCGATTCGTTCGAGCAGGAGGTGCTCGACCTGCTGGCCCGTCTCTATGTGTCAGAGCACAAATATCGCGAGGGGCTCGATACCTACCGTCAGGCCGCGATCATCGCTACCGATACACCGCGCGGCCGCGACATCGCGCGCCGGATGTCGGAGATCTTCGCGAAACTCTTTCTTGAAGGCGAGGCGGACCGGCTGTCGCCCGTGGTCGCGCTCAGCCTCTTCTACGACTTTCGCGAGCTGACACCGCTCGGTGCCGAAGGCGACCGGATGATCCGGCACCTGGCAGACCGCCTTGTCGCCATCGATCTCCTCGATCGTGCCGCCGAGCTTCTCAAGCACCAGGTGACCTACCGCCTCGAGGGTGCGGCACAGGCGCTGGTGGCGGTGCGGCTGGCCAAGATCTATCTGCTCGACGGCAAGCCCCAGAAGGCGCTCGACATCCTTCGTGCGACACGGCAGGCGGTTCTTCCGGCGGATGTGGCCGGGGAGCGGCGCCTCGTCGAGGCGCGGGCGCTGATCGAGCTGCGGCGTTTCGAGGAAGGACTGGTGCTGCTCGAGGGCGAAATGTCGCCGGCCGCCGACACGCTGCGCGCCGATGCCTATTGGCAGATGCAGGACTGGCCGCATCTCGTCGAGGTCTCGGATCGTCTGCTCGGCACGCGCTGGCAGTCGCCGGAGCCGCTCGACGAGGCGGAGCGGGAGCATGTCGTCCGCGAGGCGATCGCGCTTTCCTTCCTCGACCGGCGCGCCGAACTCGTACGCCTCAGGAAACATTACCGGCCATTGATGAGCAGCGGTGACCTCGCCGGTGTCTTCGACGTGCTGACGGGTGATGACCCACCGCCGGCGGGCGAGGTCTCGCGCATTGCCGGCGAGCTCTCGCAGTCGGCGCGATTCCGCTCCTTCCTCGCCGCCTACAAGGCGGAATTCACCCACGGCAACGCGGCGGACGCGGGGGCGAGCACGAACGCAAGCTGATCCGGGCCGCCCCGGCGGCGGGGATTTGCCCTTGCATCTCCCGCCATTCGCGGGAAAGCTCGCCGCATGCGCGGTTTTCTCTGTGCAATGGCCCTTCTGCTTGCCGCTACCCCTCCGGTATCGGGCGGCGAGACGCGCGTGCGCGATCTCGGTATCAGGATCGGGGTGCTGGCTCCAGGGCCGCTCAACGCCATCACCGACGTCGCCGGTGTCCGTGTCGGACAGGTCACCATCGAGCGCGGGCAGCGCATCCATACCGGGATCACGGCAATCGTGCCGGCCGGCGGCAATCTGCGTCAGGCACCTCTGCCTGCGGCGGTCCATGTCGGCAATGGTTATGGCAAGCTCGCCGGCGCGACGCAGATCGACGAGCTCGGTGAAATCGAGACGCCGATCGTGCTCACAGATGAAATTGACCAGCATTTTTTGCGTGGTCTTGGTAGATTGGTGGCGCAC
>JBHHTO010000266.1:0-3009 GCA_046753425.1 Rhodothalassiaceae bacterium
GAAAGGCTATCACGGCGTCAATTTCGGCGGCATGTCGGTGGGCGGCATTGCCGCCAACCGGCGCATGTTCGGCACCCTGCTCGCCGGTGTCGACCATATCCGCCACACGCACAATGTTCCGGGCAACGCATTCGCCCGCGGTCTGCCGCCGAACGGGGCCGCGCTTGCCGACGATCTCGAGCGCCTGTGTGCGTTGCACGATCCCTCGACCATCGCCGCGGTCATCGTCGAGCCGGTGGCGGGCTCGGCGGGTGTCATCCTGCCGCCCAGGGGCTATCTCGAGCGCCTGCGCGCGATCTGCGACCGCCATGGCATCCTTCTCATCTTCGATGAGGTGATCACCGGTTTCGGCCGCCTCGGCGCTCCTTTCGCGGCCAATTATTTCGGTGTCCAGCCGGACATCGTGACCACCGCCAAGGGCCTGACCAGCGGCGTCGTGCCGATGGGCGCGGTGTTCGTAAGAAAAGAGATCCACGACGCCTTCATGACCGGACCCGAGCATCTCATCGAGTTCTTCCATGGCTATACCTATTCCGGCCATCCCCTCGCCTGCGCGGCGGGCCTCGCGGCACTTGACATCTACGAGGAGGAAGATCTGCTCACCCGCGCGAGCCGGATCGGCGATCTCTGGGCCGACACCATGCACGGGCTCCGCGACGCGCGTCACGTGATCGATATCCGCACGCTCGGCCTCATCGCCGCGATCGAGCTCGAGCCGATCGCCGACGCGCCGACCAAGCGTGCCTTCACCGCCTTCCTCAGGGCCTATGAGAAGGGTCTTCTCATCCGCACCACCGGCGACATCATCGCGCTCTCGCCGCCGCTCATCATCAGCGAGGATCAGATCGCGACCATGGCCGGAATCCTGCGGGATGTCCTCGATACGCTCGAATAAGGAACACCATGCGACGGATCGAACACATCATTGCCGGCGAGACGACGGCCGGCAGCGCCACCGAGACCGGCCCGGTCTTCAACCCCGCCACCGGCGAGCAGACCGCCGAGGTCGTGCTCGGCACGCCGGCCGACGTCGATGCGGCGGTGACGGCCGCGGCGCGGGCGGCGCAAGAGTGGGCAGACCGGCCGCCGGCGCGTCGGGCGCGGGTGATGTTCGCGCTGCGGGCGCTCATCGACAACCGCCGCGATCACATTGCGCGCACGATCTCCGCCGAGCACGGCAAGACCCATGAGGATGCGCTCGGCGAGGTGACGCGGGCACTCGAAGTGGTCGAATATGCCTGCGGCATCCCCGAGCTGCTCAAGGGCGATTTCAGCCGCAATGTGGCGCGCGGGCTCGATACCTGTTCGGAGCGCCAGCCGCTCGGCGTCGTCGCCGGCATCACGCCCTTCAACTTCCCCTTCATGGTGCCGCTGTGGATGATCCCGATGGCGCTCGCCTGCGGCAACGGCTTTGTGCTGAAGCCGTCGGAGCGCGATCCCTCGAGCGCCAATCTCATCCACGAGCTGTGCACCGAGGCCGGTGTGCCGGAAGGGCTGCTCAATATCGTGCACGGCGATCGCGGTGCCGTCGACGCCATCCTCGATCACCCCGGAATCGCGGCGGTGAGCTTCGTCGGCTCGACCCCGGTTGCGGAATACATCTACAGCCGCGGCGCCAGTACCGGCAAACGGGTGCAGGCGCTCGGCGGCGCCAAGAACCACATGATCATCCTGCCCGACGCCGATCTCGATCAGGCGGCCGACGCCCTGATGGGCGCCGGCTACGGCTCCGCCGGCGAGCGCTGCATGGCGATCTCGGTCGCCGTGCCGGTCGGCGACAAGGTGGCGGATGCCCTCGTCGAGCGTCTTGCCCCGCGTGTCGCGGCGCTCAAGGTCGGCCCGGCGAGCGACCCCGAAGCCGAGATGGGGCCGCTCATCACCGCCGCCCACCGCGACCGCGTGGCCGGACTTATCGGCAAGGGTATCGAGGAAGGGGCCGAGGCGGTGGTCGATGGCCGCGGACTGACGCTGCAGGGCTATGAGGGCGGTTTCTGGCTCGGCGGCACGCTGCTCGACCGCGTGCAGCCGGAGATGACGGTCTATCGCGAGGAGATCTTCGGCCCCGTCCTCTCCATGGTCCGGACCGCGCGCTATGACGAGGCGGTGGAGCTCATCCACAACAACCCTTACGCCAATGGCACCGCGATCTTCACCCGCGACGGCGATGCGGCGCGTGATTTCGCGGCCCGCATCAAGGTCGGCATGGTCGGTGTCAATGTGCCGATCCCGGTGCCGGTGGGGCATCACAGTTTCGGCGGCTGGAAGCGCTCGCTCTTTGGCGCGCACGGCATCTATGGACCGGAGGCGGTGCATTTCTACACCCGGCTCAAGACGGTCTCGACGCGCTGGCCGACCGGCATCCGCGCCGGGGCCCAATTCACCTTTCCCAGCCTCGGCTGATACGAAACGGACGTGAAGGAGTACGAATCGATGGCGAAACTGCGTGGCGGTCTTATCCAGATGGGCCTCAAGGCCCCGACAAGCGCCGATCCCGAAACCATCCGCAAGGCGATGATCGACGCCCATCTGCCGCTCATCGAGAAGGCGGGCGAGGAAGGCGTGCAGGTGCTGTGCTTTCAGGAGGTCTTCACGCAACCCTATTTCTGCCCGAGCCAGGACACGAAGTGGTACGACGCGGCGGAAGCGATCCCCGACGGTCCGACGACGCAGCTCATGCAGGAGCTGGCGAAAAAGCACCAGATGGTCATCGTGGTGCCGATCTACGAGGCCGACGCGGTCGCCGGCGTCTACTACAACACGGCGGCCGTGATCGATGCCGACGGCAGCTATCTCGGCAAGTACCGGAAGACCCACATTCCGCAGGTCGCCGGTTTTTGGGAAAAATTCTTTTTCAAGCCAGGCGGATCGGACTGGCCGGTCTTTCACACCCGTTACTGCAAGCTCGGCGTCTATATCTGCTATGATCGCCACTTCCCGGAGGGCTGGCGCGCGCTGGCCTTGAACGGTGCGGAATACATCGTCAATCCCTCGGCGACGGTGGCTGGACTG
>JBHHTO010000267.1:0-2999 GCA_046753425.1 Rhodothalassiaceae bacterium
CCTAGGCCCGCGGATGCGCCCGCTCGTAGGCGGCGAGAAGCGACGCCGTGTCGACCTCGGTATAGACCTGCGTCGTCGACAGCGAGGCATGGCCCAAAAGCTCCTGGATCGTTCTCAGATCCCCGCCCGCGGCAAGCAGATGGGTGGCGAAGGAATGCCGGAGCGCATGCGGCGTCGCGCTCTCCGGCAGGCCGAGGCCGCGCCGCGCCCGCGCCATCGCCTTCTGCACCGCGCGCGGCCCGAGACGGGCGCCGCGTACACCGACAAACAACGGCTCCGTGCCGCGCAGCGGGTAGGGGCAGAGGGCCCGATAGTGGTCAATGGCCGCGCGCACGACCGGCAGCAGCGGCACGATCCGCTCCTTTCCGCCCTTGCCGCGGATGCGCAGGCTGTCCCGGCCCGCAACATCGCTACAATCGAGCGCCAGCGCCTCGGAGATGCGCAGCCCGCAGCCATAAAGGAGCGTCAGCACGGCTGCATCGCGGGCCCCGACCCATTCCGCGCCCGCACCGCCGGCCACCTCGTCAAGCACGTCGATGGCCGCATTCTCGGCAAGCGGCCGCGGCACGCGCCGCGCGAGCTTCGGATTCTGCAGGACGGAGAGCGCATCGCAGCGAATGTTCTCGGTGCGTTCGAGGAAACGGAAGAAGCCGCGTAACGCGGACAGCGTGCGCGCGAGCGAGCGCCCGCACAACCCCTCGCGGCGCGCATCGGCAAGAAAGGCTCGCAGATCGGCAAGTCGCAGGGCGCCGAGCCCCCGGGCATCGAGCGGACCGCCCATGTGCCGCGCCAGAAAGCGCAGAAAGCGGGAGATATCGCGCAGATAGGCGGTGACGCTGTGGGCCGACAGACGCCGTTCACTGGTCAGATATCGTGCCCAGCGTTTGACGAATACCACCAGTGCGGGATGCACTTTTTCTATTTCAAGGAAAAAGCGCGCAAATGAAGCTTGTCCGTTCATTCTTATCCTGCAATCTTGTCGGCGCCCGCCGAGACTATAACAAGAAGGTGAGCCTGTGTCGCAGCACGCTTCCGCCTCGACGGTCGAGGTCATCTCAGGTCCTTCCTTTGCACGCGGGGTTCCCGCGGCATCCGAGCTCGAACAGTTCCGCGCGCTCCTTGAGACCGAGCCCACGCGCGACCTGTGGGACTATTGGCGCTCGAAGTTCCGCGATGACGCGATTCCCTCGCGCGCCGACATCCAGCCCGCGGAAATGAAGGAGCTCCTCCCCTATCTCCTGTTGTGGGAGCGGGCCCCCGAGGAGGCGAGCAACCGCATCCGCCTTGCCGGTACGGCACTGGTCGAGGCCTTGCAGAAGAATCCCGCCCGCATGCTGTCGCGCGACGTCTTCCCGGCGGCATGGGAGCAGGCCATCCAGGACCATGCCGCCACCTTCTACGAGGAGCAACGGGCGCAGGCCTACCGCTTCAGCATGGCGCCCTTCGGTCGCAAGCACATCACCAACGAGTTTCTTGCCCTGCCCTTGAGGCGCGACACGGCGGCGGCGACGATGGGGATCGGCATTGCCTTCCGCATCGTCGCCGAGGGCAGCCCGCTGCCGATCCTATAGGATCGACTGACCGGTTTCCTGCCAGTCCCTGAGAAAGGCCTCGAGTCCCCTGTCGGTCAGCGGATGCTGGAACAGCTTGCGCAGGATCTGCGGCGGTACGGTGGCGACATCGGCGCCGATCCGGGCCGCCTCGAGGACGTGCACGGGGTGGCGCACCGAGGCGACGAGAATCTCGGTCGTGAAATCATAATGCCCGAAGATCGTCTTGATGTCGGCGATCAGCTCCATGCCGTCGGAGGAAATGTCGTCGAGGCGGCCGACGAAAGGCGAGACGAAGGTGGCGCCGGCCTTGGCCGCGAGCAGCGCCTGCGTCGCCGAGAAGCACAGCGTCACATTGACCATCACCCCTTCCGCGGTGAGCGCCTTGCAGGTCTTGAGCCCGTCCACCGTCAGCGGCACCTTGATCGCGATATTGTCGGCGAGCTTGGCGAGCTTGCGGCCCTCGGCAAGCATCGTCTCGTGATCGGTGGCGACGGTCTCGGCCGACACCGGGCCCGGAACGAGGGCGGCGATCTCCCGGATGACCTCGAAGAAGTCACGTCCCGATTTCTTGACCAGGGACGGGTTGGTGGTCACGCCATCGAGCAGTCCGGTCTCAGAGAGATCGCGGATCTCCGCGGTATCGGCGGTGTCGACAAAGAATTTCATGGCTCAAACCTCTCTTCGCTTTCGCCGCCGCATCGGCGCGGCCTGATCGCCCGGCTCTAGCGGTTCGAAAACCGGATTGCAAGGCGGGACGCCGCCGGTGCTGGCGACGCGCGGCCGCTTGCCATAGAGTACGCCCCCGTGAGCAGGACATCGACCGACTCGGCTGACCCAGGAAAGAACCGGATTCGCGTCCCGGTCCTCCTCACCATGCCCTTTGCGCACGCCTTCGAGTACAGCTTGGGCCACCCCCTTGCGCCGGGCAGCATCGTCCGCGTGCCGCTCGGGCGGCAGCACCGGATCGGCGTCGTCTGGGACCGCGACAGCGCAAGCGTCGACGACCGGGCGCTGCCCGCCGCGCGCCTGAAGCCGGTGGAGGCCGTTCTCGACCTGCCGCCTCTCGGCGCCCACCTGCGCCGCTTCATCGACTGGGTGGCCGACTATACGCTGGCCCCAGCGGGCGCCGTGCTGCGTATGGCGCTGCCGCCGCGCGTGGTGACGGCGCCCGCACCGCGGCAGACGCGCTATCGTGCGCGTGGCCAACAGCCGCAGCGGCTGACCGCCGCGCGCGAGCGTGTTCTCACGCTGCTTTCCGACGGTCGCGCCCGCCCACTCGCCGACATCACCGCCCGCGCCCGTGTCAGCGACGGCGTTGTACGGACGCTTGCGCGCCAGGGCGTCCTCGAACAGATCGAGCTGGCGGCCGGGCGGGAGCCGGCGGTGCCTGACCCGTCGCGCCCGGGGCCGGTCCTGTCGCCGCCGCAGGCGGCCGCGGCGCGGCAT
>JBHHTO010000268.1:0-2992 GCA_046753425.1 Rhodothalassiaceae bacterium
CGGCGAGCATGGAGGCGCCGGCCATGGTCGCGGCCAACGGCTGCGCGCCGCCCATGCCGCCCAGGCCGCCGGTCAGGATCCACTTGCCGCGCAGCTTCCCGCCGTAGTGCTGGCGCCCGGCCTCGACGAAGGTCTCGTAGGTGCCCTGGATGATCCCCTGGCTGCCGATGTAGATCCACGAGCCCGCGGTCATCTGGCCGTACATCATGAGGCCCTTCCGATCGAGCGCGTTGAAATGCTCCCATGTCGCCCAGCGGGGCACCAGATTGGAATTGGCGATCAGGACCCGCGGCGCGTCGGCATGGGTGCGGAAGACACCGACCGGCTTGCCCGACTGGACAAGCAGGGTCTCGTCCGCCTCGAGCCGGCGCAGGATCGCGACGATGGTGTCGAAGGCCGCCCAGTTGCGCGCCGCCTTGCCGATGCCGCCATAGACCACGAGCTCCTCGGGCCGCTCGGCGACCTCGGGATCGAGATTGTTCATCAGCATGCGCAGCGGCGCTTCGGTGAGCCAGCTTCTTGCGGACAGCCGCGGTCCCCGCGGCGCGGTGATGCGGCGCACATTGGGGCTCTGGTCGTCCATCGGCATTGCTATCTCCCGGGGCGAGCAAGGATGCAATTGTCTATACAGCCTGCATCACCGGTACGGCAAGCGCAGGCCGGCGCCGTTCAGGGCCGGAAGCGGCCGCGGATATCGTAGCGCGAGCCGGCATGAAGGAGCTCGGCCACCGAGGTGACCTCGCCCTTCGACCAGGTGCGGCGGCAGACGACGAGACAGGGCTCGTGCGGTGCCAGAGCCAGCAGCTCGCGGATGTCCGGCGGCGGCGCCATGGCGTGAATGCGGTGCTCGACCTCCTCGAGTGGCGCGACCCGTGTCAGGTAGGCGTAACTCGTCTCGCGGCTGAGATCGATATGCAGATAGCCGGGCGCCACACGCTCGTTGACATAACGGTCCTCGATCAGCACCGGCACCCCGTCACGGCAATGCAGGACACGGGCATGGATCAGCGTCGCCCCCTCGGCAAGGCCGAATCGCTCGGCGAGGTCGCGGCTGGCGGCGACACGGCTGTGAGCGAGGACGCGGCGGCCGTGGACATGGCCCTGTTCGGCGAGTTCCTCGGCGATGTCGCGGATGGCGAGAAGCGCGCCTTGGGCACGCCGGTCGGCAACGAAGGTGCCGACGCCGGGGATGCGCTTGACGAAGCCGGCATCGGCAAGCTCGCGCAGGGCGCGGTTGGCGGTCATGCGCGAGACGCGGAAGCGGGCGACCAGCTCCGGCTCCGAGGGCACCCGCTCGCCGACGCCGTAAGCGCCGGACGCGATGCCCTCGAGGATCATCTCCTTGATCTGACGATAGAGCGGCATGCCGCCCCGCCTCGCTGCCTGCCGGCTGATGACCCTGTCCATGTCTTCACTCATTCCTCATCGGGCCAGGCGCGTCGGCCCGCATGCCAGCTCGCGCGCAGCGGCGCAAGCCCCATCCAATAGCACAGCTCGACCGGCTCGACGATCGACCAGATCGAAAGATCGGCTGCCTTGCCGGCCTCGAGCGTACCGGTCTCCGCGGCAAGCCCCAGCGCCTGCGCGGCGTGGATGGTCATGCCGCTGAGCGCCTCCTCGACGCTGAGGCCGAACAGGCAGCAGCCCATATTGAGGACGAGAAGGGGCGAGAGGAGCGGTGAAGAGCCCGGATTGCAATCACTGGCAAGAGCGATGGTCACGCCGGCGCGGCGCATCGCCGCGGTCGGCGGCTTTTGACTCTCTCCGAGAAAGTAAAAGGCGCCAGGCAGAAGCACGGCGACGGTGCCGGCCTCCGCCATCGCCGCGATGCCGGCCTCATCGGCATATTCCAGATGGTCGGCACTGAGCGCACGGTGTCGCGCTGCCAGTGCCGCTCCGTCGCCATCGGAAAGCTGATCGGCATGGAGGTGCAGGGCAAGCCCGTGGGCCCGCGCGGCGGCAAAGACACGCGCCACCTCGGCAGGGGTAAAGGCGATCCGTTCGAGAAAGGCGTCCACCGCCTCGGCGAGACCGGCCGCGGCGATAACCGGGATCATCTCCTCGCAGACCTGCGTGACATAGGCGTGGCGGTCGATGCCCTCACCGGGCGGCAGCGCGTGGGCGCCAAGAAAGGTGCGCCGGATGCGCACCGGGCGAAGCCGTCCGAGCCTGCCGGCTGCCCGCAGCATGCGGCATTCGCTGTCGAGCGCGAGGCCGTAGCCGGACTTGATCTCGACCGTCGTGACGCCCTCGGCACGCAGCGCATCGAGGCGCGGCAGACTTGCCGCCACGAGTTCGTCCTCGCTTGCCTGCCGTGTCGCCTCGACGGTGGCGCGAATGCCGCCGCCGGCGCGCGCGATCTCCTCATAATCGGCGCCCTTGAGGCGCAGCGCGAATTCGCGCCCGCGGTTGCCGGCGAAGACGAGATGGGTGTGGCAGTCGATGAGCCCGGGGAGGATCCACGCCCCATCGAGATCCTCGACCTGCCGGGCGAGGCTTGAGGCCGGCTTTGGCAGCGCGGATTGCGGGCCGACCCAGGCGATCCGCTCGCCGGCGATCGCGAGCGCGCCACCGCGGATGATACCGAGGGCGCTGTCGACCTCGCTTTGCGGCGCCATGGTGGCAAGATTGGCATTGACGAAGAGATGATCCCACATGATCCGGCCGGCCGTGCACTCCATGCTGTACAGCGCGCCCCATCTTGCGGCATTCTTGGGCGGTTCGCCAGTGGGCGGCGGCGGATGGCGACGGGGCGCGACGGATGACGGCAGGACAATCGGAGACGCGCGGCTGGCATTCGCTGGCCCATCTTCTCGCTGGAGACCGTTCGGCGCCCGTGGGTCTCATGGGGGCACCGCTTGCCGAGCGCTCGCTGACGCCGGGCCGCTGCGACCTCGCGCCCGGGATCTTCAGACGGACGCTTTCGCGTCTGAGCAGCTACGATCTTGAAAGCGGACTGGACCTCGCATCGCTGTCGGTCCACGACGCCGGC
>JBHHTO010000269.1:0-2943 GCA_046753425.1 Rhodothalassiaceae bacterium
CTGCCGCTCGGCATCTGCACCAACAAGCCACAGGCACTTGCCCTCGCGCTTCTCGAAGCGCTTGATCTGCGCCGGCATTTCGCCGCGATCGTGGGTGCTGACGCAGCGCCGGAGAAAAAGCCGCACCCGGCGCATCTCACCGCCGTTCTGACCGCGCTCGGTCGCGACGGCCCGGCCGTCCTCGTGGGAGACAGCGCGACCGATGTCGCCGCCGCGCGAGCCTGCGGCATGCCGGTGATCCTCGTCGATTACGGCTACAGCAGGGTGCCGGCCGCGGCGCTCGGGGCGGACGCGGTCATCTCGCGTCTCGATGCGCTCGATGCGCTGCTCTTTCCCGTCGCGGCGGGAGAGGAGACATGAGCGGCGTCCGGCCCGTGACGCGCTCTCTCGCCGCCGCGCTCGGCCTCGCCTTCCTGGTCTCGCTCTTTCTCGTTGATGTGCCGCCACTCACGCGCTTTCTCGGCATCGCCTTTCTTGTCGCCATGCTGCTTGTCTTGCGCGCCCTTGAGGCGGCGCGGGCCGACGCTGTGGCGGCGGCGCGCCGGGCGGCCGCCCGATCGGACGAAAGGACGCTCGGGACTCGCCTCGGCGAAGGGTTGCGCGAGCCTCTGCTGCTGCTCGATCCCGAGCGTCGCGTGCGCGACGCCAACCGGGCGGCGCGGGCGCTTTTTGACGAGGGCATGGTCGGCCGGGACGTGGCGCTGCACCTGCGCCATCCCGCGGTCCTCGAGGCGATCGGGCGGGTGCGTGCGGGCGCCGAGGCGGTGCAGTGCGAGATCCGTCTCGCCGGCCCGGGCGGGCGCGTCTATGCGGTCAGTGTCTCACGCATCCCGGCTGCCGGGCGGGACGGGGCGGACAGGGGTGACGAGACGGCAGCGCCGCCCTATCTCATCCTCGTCTTCCTGCACGAGATCACGGCGCTCCGGCAGGCCGAGCGGATGCGTGTCGAATTCGTCGCCAATGCCAGCCACGAGCTCCGGACGCCGCTTTCCGCCCTCATCGGCTTCATCGAGACGCTGCGCGGTCCGGCGAAGGACGATGCCGCAGCGCGCGAGCGCTTTCTCGCCATCATGGATGCCGAGGCACGGCGCATGGCACGTCTGATCGAGGATCTCCTCACCCTGTCGCGGATCGAGCGCGACGTCCATTTGCGACCCGAAGGCCGGGTGGCGCTGCGGCCGCTGTGCGAGGCGGTGGTCCGCACGCTCGAGCCGATGGCAAGGGCACGCGACATGACGGTCACCCTCGATCTCCCCGCCGACCTGCCGCCGCTGCGGGGTGATCCGGATCAGCTCACGCAGGTGGTGCAGAATCTGCTTGCCAATGCGCTCAAATATGCGACCGCGGCGACGACGGTGACGGTGCGCGCGCGGGCGGAGCCGGACGGCCGCAGCCTGCGCCTCGAGGTCGGCGACGAGGGGCCGGGCATCGCGCCCGCGCACCTGCCGCGGCTGACCGAGCGCTTCTACCGCGTCGACACCGCGCGCTCGCGCGAGGCCGGTGGCACCGGCCTCGGGCTCGCCATTGTCAAGCATGTCGTCGCCCGCCATGGCGGGCGGCTCGAGATCGCGAGCGCCCCCGGCGAAGGAACGACGGTGCGCGTCACCCTGCCCGCGGCGGACTCGGGGGAGGCGGCACAGGGTTCGGGGGAGGCGGCACAGGGTACCGAATCCGGGCAAACGGGCGGCGAGGACAGGATCCGTTCGTGCTGAGCCTGTCGAAGTACGAACGGTCGGTGGGCGAGCACTGGTCGCCATATGCGGTCCCGGGTTGGTGGCCCGCGACGGAGGCGATGGCGACGACGGGGGATTGACTAGCCGCGCAATCCCTTCACGCTGTCATCGAAGTGTCATGGGGCACGGATAGAAGCGGGGCGAGGAGGAAGGGCAGCCATGACCCGGGGAGCGGACAGGCCGGCACGCATCCTGCTCATCGAGGACGATGCCAGCCTCGGTGAGCTCATCCGCTACAATCTCGCCGGCGCGGGCTATGCGGTCGAGATCGAGCGCGACGGCGAGGAGGGGCTCCAGACGGCGCTCGGGCAGCCGCCCGATCTCGCCATCATCGACTGGATGCTGCCCAATCTTTCGGGAATCGAGATCTGCCGCCGCCTGCGGCGCAACGAGGCGACCGCCAATCTGCCGATCATCCTGCTCACCGCGCGCGCCGAGGAGACCGATCGCGTGCGCGGGCTCGAGACCGGGGCCGACGACTATATCACCAAGCCCTTCAGCCCGCGTGAGCTCGTCGCCCGTGTCCGTGCCGTCCTGCGTCGGGTGCGCCCGGCACTCTCCGGCAAGGTGCTGGCACAAGGCGACATCACGCTCGACACCGCCAGCCACCGTGTCACGCGGCGCGGCGAGAACATCCATCTCGGCCCCACCGAATACCGGCTGCTGCGGCATTTTCTCGAGAACCCCGGGCGCGTGTTCACGCGCGAGCAGCTTCTCGATGCGGTCTGGGGGCACGATGTCTATGTCGAGCGGCGCACCGTTGATGTCCATATCCGGCGCCTGCGCAAGGCGCTGATGCAGGACGGCGGGTCGGACCCCATCCGCACCGTGCGCGCCGCCGGCTATGCCTTCGATCCCGATGCCGCGCGCGGCCTGGACTGAGGGGGCGGGTGCGGCGCCCCGCGCGCCGGCGCGTCGTTAACACCTCCTTAAGAACTCGATCGATAAAATTTGAGCGAATGAAAGGAGGCTGACATGGCCCAGGCTGCCCGCGTGACACCCGTTTCCGAGCCCATTGCGCCCGCTCCCCTTGCCGCGGCGCCCGTCGCACCGCGTGGCGCGCGCGAGCTTCATGCCTTCGTAGAGGCGGTGACGCGTGCCGAGCGCGAAGAGGCCGCACGACTGAGCCCGCGCCTGTCGCTGGCGCTCGCCGGTGCCGCTTCGACCTTTCTCTGGATCGCTCTCGGCGCTATCGTGCTCTAGGCGCCGC
>JBHHTO010000270.1:0-2916 GCA_046753425.1 Rhodothalassiaceae bacterium
ATAGAGCTCGACCCCGACCTCGCGGATATGGCCCGACTGCTCCTCACCGAGCAGATTGCCGGCGCCGCGGATGTCCATGTCATGGCTCGCGAGCGTGAAACCGGCACCAAGCGTGTCGAGCGACTGCAGCACGGTGAGCCGCTTCGTCGCCGCCTCGCCGAGGGGGCGGCCGGCCGGATAGGTGAGATAGGCATAGGCGCGGATCTTCGAGCGTCCGACGCGGCCGCGGAGCTGATAGAGCTGCGCCAGGCCGAAGCGGTCGGCATGCTCGACGACGAGCGTGTTGGCGCGCGGGATGTCGAGGCCGGATTCGATGATCGTGGTGGAGAGCAGAACCTCGTAGCGGCCATCGTAGAAGGCGCTCATGCGATCCTCGATCGCGGCCGCACTCATCTGCCCGTGCGCGGTGACGAACCGGACCTCCGGCACATGCTCCCTGAGAAAGGTCTCGGCCCCGGCGATGTCGGCGATACGCGGCACCACATAAAAGCTCTGGCCGCCGCGAAAATGCTCGCGCAGCAATGCCTCGCGGATCACCAGATGATCGAAGGGGGCGACGAAGGTGCGCACCGCGAGACGGTCCACCGGCGGCGTCGCGATGAGCGAGAGATCGCGCAGCCCCGACATGGCGAGCTGCAGCGTCCGCGGGATCGGCGTCGCGGTCAGCGTCAGCACATGGACATCGGCCTTGAGGCGCTTCAGGCGCTCCTTGTGGGCGACCCCGAAATGCTGTTCCTCGTCGACGACGAGAAGGCCGAGGCGACGAAAGGCAATCCCCTTGCCGAGAAGCGCGTGGGTCCCGATGACGATGTCGATGCTGCCGTCGGCGAGCCCGGCGCGCACCGCTTTCGCGTCCTTCGCCGAGACGAGACGCGACAGCACAGCGATCCGCACCGGCAGGCCGTGGAAGCGCTCGCGGAAGGTCTGCTCATGCTGGCGTGCGAGCAGGGTCGTCGGGGTCACGACGGCGACCTGGTTGCCGGCCATCACCGTGGCGAAGGCCGCGCGCAGGGCGACCTCGGTCTTGCCGAACCCGACATCGCCGCAGACCAGCCGGTCCATCGGGCGCCCCGAGGCGAGATCGGACAGCACGGCGTCGATGGCGCGAAGCTGGTCCTCGGTCTCGGGAAAGGGGAAGCGGGCCGCGAACTCGTCCATCAGACCGGCGGGAGCGGTGAAGGTTGCGGCGCGGCGCATGGCCCGTGCGGCGGCGATGCGGATCAACTCGTCCGCCATCTCGCGGATCCGCGCCTTCATCCGCGCCTTGCGCGCCTGCCAGGCGCCGCTGCCCAACCGGTCGAGCTCGGCCGCCGCGGCGTCCGAGCCATAGCGCGAGAGCAGCTCGATATTCTCCACCGGCACATAGAGCCGGTCACCGCCGCGATAGGTGAGGGCCACACAGTCATGCGCCGCACCGGCGACGGTGATCGTCTCGAGGCCCTCGAAGCGCCCGATGCCGTGATCGACATGGACGACGAGATCACCGGCTGTGAGTGCGGTGACGTCGCGCAGGAAGTCGTCGGCCCGCCGCTGCCGGCGGCCCCTGCGGATCAGGCGATCGCCGAGGATGTCCTCCTCGGTGATAACGGCGAGTCCCGGCGCAACGAAGCCATGCTCGAGCGGCAGCACCGCGAGCGCCACCGTGTCGCGCGCGAGCGCCTGCGTTTCCGCCCAGCCGGCGACGACGTGCGCATTGGCGAGGCCATGATCGGCAAGAACGCTCGCCAGCCGCTGCCGCGCACCCTCGGAATAGGCGGCGAGGATCACCCGCGTGCCGCGTGATGTGAGCGCGGTTGCGTGCTCCCGGACGGCATCATAGAGATTGATCGCCGGATCCTGCCGCTCGGGCGCAAAATCGCGCCCCCGCCGGGCCCCGAGGGAGAGACCGCCTTCGCCGGCGGGAAGCTCGAAAGGAGAGAATGTCCGGGCGGCGCTTTCCGTGAGCAGCGTCTCCCACTCCTCTTCCGTCAGATAGAGCCGCTCGGGGGAGAGCGGCTTGTAGGCGGCTGTCCGCCCGCTATCGGGTCCATCAGCCCCAACCGCCGCGCGCCGCGCCTCGTAATAGTCGCCGATGGTCATCAGGCGTGCGGTCGCCGCGTCGCGCGCCTGGTGGTCGAGGGTCAGCACCGCATCCGGCAGATAGGAAAAGAGGGTCTCCATGCTGTCGTGAAACAGCGGCAGCCAGTGTTCGCTGCCCTGATGGCGCCGGCCGGCGCTCACCGCCTCATAGAGCGGGTCGTCATCGGTGACCGCGCCAAAACAGGCAGTGTAGCCCTGGCGGAACCTTCGGATGGAGTCGGCATCGATCGTGAACTCCGCGACCGGCAGCAGCCGCAGTCGCTGGACGCTTTCGCCGCTCCTCTGGGTCAGCGGGTCGAAATGGCGAATCCTCTCGAGCGTGTCACCGAAGAAATCGAGGCGGCAGGGCTGCCCGGCGCCGGGTGGGTAGATGTCGATGAGGCCGCCGCGTCGCGCGAATTCGCCGGGCTCGGTCACCTGGCTCGATCGCGTGTAGCCGGCGCTTTCGAGAAAGGCGAGAAGCGCCTCGACATCGCACCGCTCGCCGACCTCGGCGGTGAGGTTCCGGCTGCGGAGGAAAGCGCGCGCCGGGACCCGCTGCAGGGCCGCATTCACCGTACTCAGCACAAGTCGCGGCCGCCCCTCCGCCGCCCCCGCAAGGGCGTCCAGCGTCGCCATGCGGCGGGCGACGATCTCCGCATGTGGCGACACCCGGTCGTAGGGCAGGCAGTCCCAGGCGGGAAAGGTGAGAACCTCGAGATCGGGGGCAAAGAAGGCGATCTGCTCGACGAGTTCCGCAAGCCGGGCGTCCTCGCGCGCGACATGCAGTACCGCCCGCCCGCCCGCTGCTGCGGCAGCGCGGGCGAGATCGGCGAGCACAAGGGCATCGAAGCCCTC
>JBHHTO010000271.1:0-2880 GCA_046753425.1 Rhodothalassiaceae bacterium
CGGCTCGAAGACCTTCATCACCAATGGCATCGCCGCCGATCTCGTGATCGTCGTCGCCAGAACCGATCCCGAGGCCGAGGGCGCCAAGGGCACGAGCCTGATCCTGGTCGAGGCCGACCGGCCCGGCTTCCGGCGCGGCCGCGCGCTCAGGAAGATCGGCCAGAAGGCCTCGGACACCGCCGAGCTCTTCTTCGATGATGTCCGCGTGCCCCTGGACAATCGTCTGGGCGAGGAGAATGCGGGCTTCATCTATCTCATGCAGGAACTGCCGCAGGAGCGCCTCGTCATCGCCGTCGCCGCCGCCGCCGCAGCGCAGCACGCCTTCGACATCACGCGCGACTATGTGCGCGAACGACGGGTCTTCGGTCGCCCCATCGCGGCCTTCCAGAACACGCGCTTCACACTTGCCGAAATGGCCACCGATCTCGCCGTCGGATGGGCCTTTGTCGACCAGTGCATCGCGCGTCATCTCGAGGGCGGGCTCGATGCCGCCGGCGGCGCCATGGCCAAGCTGTGGCTGAGCGAGATGCAGGGGCGGGTCGTCGACCGTTGCCTGCAACTCTTCGGCGGCTACGGCTATATGGAGGAGTATGAGATCGCGCATCATTTCGTCGATGCGCGCGTGCAGCGCATCTATGGCGGCACGTCGGAGATCATGAAAGAGCTGATCGCCCGCTTTCTCTGAGCTGCACCGCTGGTGCTGCGCGCGACGATCCGGTTCGCCGCATTGTAATCGCGGTTCCACACCGCATCGACGCCACCGACGAGCCCCTTGTGGCTGAGAACATCGAGCGCCCCGTCGGGCTCATAGGCATAGGTCACCATGCGCCGGTTCCCCAGCGTGAGCGAGACCCGCCGGTCGAGCGCATCATAGCTGTAGGTCGCAAGCACGGCCGTGCCCTTCTCCTTCACCGCTGTGACCCGGTTCTGCCCATCATAGGCGTAGGTGGCAGAAAAGCCGTCGGGCCAGGTGACCGCCGTGCGGTTCGAGGCCGCGTCATGGGCATAGCCGATGGTGCGCGGCCCCACCCGGGCCATGGTCCCCTCGAAGCCGGATCGATCCGCCGCCCCCGTGCAGCGGAAGGAGGGCGCGCGATGGCTTGGGTGGGCGCGGAAAGGCCATGGCGCGGCGCCCGACCGGCCCTGGTCACCACCTGTCCGTGCTCTACCTCGCGAATTTGTGAAGATTCGAGAGGAGATTGGGGTGGTTCTTCGAATCGGTCTTTTCATTGCGGGAGGAACGCGCGATGCTTGCATATCACGCCGGGCGATAGGCGGCCGGCCACACGGTGGCGCCAGCCCGGGGCTGATGCACGTGACGGCGGACCTAAGGACGAAAGCGGACGCATGCGGGGCGGAGCGCCGGACAGGCTGAGGAGTTTCGAGAGCTGCGAGATCCTCGTCGATCTGGAGCGGGCGGCGAGCGTACAGGCCTGCCAGTCCCTGCTGCGCTCGAAACTTGCCGATCTCGGGATCGCCAATTTTGGCTATGTGCGCATGAACCCGCCGATGGTCGAGGATCGCTCCTATGTTTTCTCGAGCTATGACCCCGACTGGCTCAGCCATTATGTCGAGCAGGACTATGTGTTCTGCGACCCGCTGGTGCTCGAGGCACGCAAGACGCTGACACCGATCATCTGGAGCGAGGTGAACCCCCTGCCCGTGCGCACCGCGCGCCAGGCGCAGTTCATGAAGGAAGCGGCGGCAAACGGTTTTCGCCGCGGCATCGCCATCCCGATCCGCGGCTTCCGCGGCGAATTCGCCATGATGTCGATGATCCTGGAGGAACCCTCCGGGCACGCGTTCACCGCGTTCTGCGACGAATACAAATACCTTCTCCTTCTCGCGAGCCTCTATTTCCATCACGAGATCTGGCGACGGATCGAAAACGGGGCCGCGCGTACCCTGCCCGAGCTGACGGCGCGACAGGTGGAAATCCTGCGCCTCGGTGCGGCTGGCAAGACCGCCTGGGAAATCTCGGTCATCCTCGGCCTGTCCGAGGACGGCGTGCGTTATCACATTCGCGAGGCAGGTCGAAAGCTCGGAACATTCGGTATCACCGCGACCATCGCCAAAGCCATTGCTTACGGCTATTTCTCGCCATAAGTGCATCTCTGGTATCTACACAAGTTCCACGTCAAGTGCGGGATCCTGTAGTGGCCGAGGCCGCAACAGGTTCGAATGATTCGGTCCGGGCCTCACCGCATCATTCGGGAGACAGACGCATGGTGGAAGTCTACGACCTCGAGGGGCTGCTCGCGCGCCCCGCCCTGCGCGACGAAATGCACGAGCTGCGCTACCGTCAGTTCTACGAAAAACGGCGCTGGGACATCCCGGCGGTGAAGGGGGTCGAGATCGATCAATATGACCGTCGCGAGATCAACCCCGTCTATTTTCTCGCCCGCGATGCCGCGGGGCGGCTGTGCGGAAGCTGCCGCCTGATCCCGACCACCGGCCCCTATATGATCCGCGACCTGTTTGCACATATGCTGGGCGACCGGCCATTGCCCGAGAGCCCGCGCATATGGGAGGCGACGCGGATCGCCGCCGACACCGCAAGCGGCGCCCGCGCGGCCATGCAGACGACGGGGGCGCTGCTTGCCGCGGTCTGTGAATTCGCCATGCCGCGCGGCATCCGCTTCACCATCGGAACCTATGAGGCGGCGGTGATCCGCCTGTTCCGGGTCCGCGGCGTCCCGGCGGCCTGGACGGGTGCGGAACATGATCTCGCCGACTGCCGCTGCGCGCTCGCGCTCCATCCTGTGAACGAGCGGGTCTATCGCCGGATCCTGGAGGTCAATCGTCTCTCGGCGCCGGTGATCAGCCTCGACGCCACCCTGTACAAGGAGGAGGCCGCCTGATGCCCCGACAAGCAATTCC
>JBHHTO010000272.1:0-2866 GCA_046753425.1 Rhodothalassiaceae bacterium
TGGCGCCCGGCATGTCCTTCCACAGGAAGAGGCGGAAGGTGCGCACCGCGGCCGTGTCGATCGGCAGTTGGGAGAGGAGAACCATGCCGTACTGCCCGGGAAAGGCGCCATATCCCTGCGCGTCCGCCGCGCGGTCATTGCGACCGTCATGATCGAGATCGTAACCGGTCGGCACACCGGTATTGACCGGCGCGAGATAGACATAGGGGTAGTCGATGGGCCTTGCGCCATCGTGCGCAACAGCGAGCCATTTCTCGCGAAAGAGATCGATCGCCCGGTGTCCCTCGTCATAGTCGAACTCATTGAGCAGCAGGACGTGTGGTCGCACCCGCTGGATGATCTCGGCGACGGCGGCGAGCTGCGCATTGTCCGGATCGGCGAGATCACCGATGAGCGCGCCGGGCGCGCGGCGGTTGAGCATCGCGTTGAAGGTGGCGACCCTGAGCGTCACGTCCTTGGCGGCCGGTGTCTCCGCTGCAAGGCCGTCGCGTGGCAGCGGGAACAGACAGAGACAGGCGAGGAGGGACAGGCGACGCAACATCCGGGGAGACTCCTTTTTTCGCGGCATGGGGACGGTACCACCCTTTGTCGCTTCCGTTTGGACATCAAGGGCGTGGGAGGCTACATAGCCTCTCACGCGACGAGAATCAGCCCCGGGGTGAGCCTCATGTTCTACGAATTCCCGAGCCTCCGTTTCGACCATGGCGAAGAGATCGAGATGCTGCGCGAGACCGCGCGCCGTTTCGCCGAAGACAGGATCGCGCCGCGCGCCGACGAGATCGACCGCACGAACGAGTTCCCGCGCGATCTCTGGCCCGAGCTCGGCGCGCTCGGCCTTCTCGGGATCACGGTGCCCGAGGAATATGGCGGTGCCGGCATGGGCTATCTCGCCCACGCAATCGTGATGGAGGAGATCTCGCGCGCCTCGGCCTCGGTCGGGCTGTCCTATGGCGCGCACGCCAATCTCTGCGTCAACCAGATCGCGCTCAACGGTAGCGACGAGCAGAAGCGCAAATATCTTCCGAAGCTGATCTCCGGCGAGCATGTCGGTGCGCTCGCGATGTCCGAGCCCGGCGCCGGCTCCGATGTCGTCGGCATGACCACGCGCGCCGAGAAGCGCAATGACGGCTATGTCCTCAATGGCTCGAAGATGTGGATCACCAACGGTCCTGACGCCGAGGTGCTGCTCGTCTACGCCAAGACCGACCCCGCGGCCGGCTCGCGCGGCATCTCCGCCTTCCTCATCGAGAAGGGGATGGCGGGCTTCTCCACCGCGCAGAAGCTCGACAAGCTCGGCATGCGCGGTTCGAACACCTGCGAGCTCGTCTTCGAGAACTGCAAGGTGCCGTTCGAGAATCTCGTCGGCGAGGAGAACAGGGGCGTGCGTGTCCTCATGTCGGGGCTCGATTACGAGCGGGTGGTGCTCGCCGGCGGACCCTTGGGGCTGATGCGCGCCTGCCTCGACGTCGTCGTCCCCTATGTCCATGAGCGCAAGCAGTTCGGCCAGCCGATCGGCACCTTCCAGCTCATGCAGGCGAAGCTCGCCGACATGTACAGCTCATGGGTCGCGGCGCGCGCCTATGTCTATGCCGTGGCGGCGGCCTGCGACCGCGGCGAGACGACGCGCAAGGACGCCGCCGGCTGCGTGTTGTTTGCCGCCGAGCGTGCGACGCAGATGGCGCTTCAGGCGATCCAGGCGCTCGGTGGCAACGGCTATATCAACGAGTACCCGACGGGCCGGCTGCTGCGCGACGCCAAGCTCTATGAGATCGGCGCCGGCACGAGCGAGATTCGCCGCATGCTGATCGGCCGCGAGCTGTTCGAGGAAACGGCCTGAGCGCGCCGGCGCGTCAGAACACCGCCCTAATAGCGCACGCCGAGGCGGATGCCGTATTGCCGCGGCGGCCGGTAGCTCACGAACTCCGTCGGCCCGAGGAAGGGCGGCGAGCGCAGGATGTCCGATTCCTGGGTCGCGTTCGTGACATTGGTGGCATAGACCTCCGCCGTTATCGTCTCGTCCGGGCTCTCGTAGAAGAGCCGGAGGTCGAGATTGGCATAATTGTCGGCCCGGTCCGATGCCAGGTTGAAGGGCCGGAAGAAGGTCTCCGACTGATAATAGACATCGGCGCGGAAGGTCACATCGCCCAGGCCATCGGGCAGGATGGCGCGATATTGCGCGCCGCCCGAGACGGTCCATTTCGGCGCCCTGTTGAGCCGCTTTCCGCGAAGGTCGATGGGCTTTGTGATGTCGACGAAGGGGTCGGCATTGAAGAAATTGTCATAGGTCGCATCGAGCCAGGACAGCGAGCCGTTGAGCTCGAGCCCCGGTGCCGGCGCGGCCCGCCATTCGAGCTCGACGCCCTTGATCGTGGCGTCGGCGGCATTCTCGATGATCGCGCCGAAGGGCCCGAAGGTCTGGACCTGCAGATCGGTGATGCCGTAGCGGAAAGCCGAGAGGTCGAGCTGGAAGGTGCGTGAGAGCCGCGACTTGAGGCCCAGCTCGGCGGCATTGATCTTCTCGGGATCGACGACCGGCCTCGGCGGCGCCTGAAGGTTGATGCCGCCGCCCTTGTAGCCGCGTGAATAGGATGCATAGAAATTGGTGTCGCCGCCGGTCGGGAACCACTGCACCACGAACTTGCCCGTCGGCTGCAGCCAGTTGCCCTTGGCCGGGACATCGGCGATGGTCGGCGGGCCGCCCCCGGGCACCAGCGGCGAGACGACGAGGATCGATTTCGAACGCTTCTCGTCATAGGTGACGCGAACGCCGCCGGTGAGCCGCACTTGCGGGCTCAGGTCATAGGATGTCTCGCCAAACAGCGCGGCCGAGTCCGCGGTGACGTCGCCGCCGGCGATGAACCCCGGA
>JBHHTO010000273.1:0-2863 GCA_046753425.1 Rhodothalassiaceae bacterium
CACCTATATCGAGAAGGAATCGACGATCAACGAGCAGATCGACCGCATGCGCCACGCGGCGACGCGGGCGCTGCTCGAGCGCGACGACGTGATCATCGTCGCCTCGGTGTCGTGCATCTATGGCATCGGTTCGGTCGAGACCTATTCGACGATGACCGTCGATCTGCGCACCGGCACCATGGTCGACAGGCGGGCGCTGATCACCGAGCTCGTCGCCCTGCAATACAAGCGCAATGATCAGGTGCTCGGCCGCGGCGCCTTCCGCGTCCGCGGCGACGTGATCGAGATCTTCCCCAGCCACCTCGAGGACCGGGCCTGGCGGATCTCGATGTTCGGCGACGAGGTGGAGGCGATCTACGAGATCGATGCGCTCACCGGCGAGAAGACGGCGACGCTCGAGCGGGTCAAGCTCTACGCCAACTCGCACTATGTGACGCCCAAGCCGACGCTCGACCAGGCGATGACCGGGATCAAGCGCGACCTCATCGAGCGCGTGAAATGGTTCGAGAGCCAGGGTAAGCTCCTCGAGGCGCAGCGGCTCGATCAGCGCACGCGCTTCGATCTCGAGATGATCGCCGCCACCGGCTCCTGCCCCGGGATCGAGAACTATTCGCGCTATCTCTCGGGCCGCGCGCCCGGCGAGCCGCCGCCGACGCTGTTCGAGTATCTGCCCGACGAGGCGCTTCTCTTCGTCGATGAATCGCATGTCACCGTGCCACAGCTCGGCGGCATGTCGCGCGGCGACCGGCGGCGCAAGCAGACGCTCGCCGACTACGGCTTCCGGCTGCCCGCCTGCCTCGACAACCGGCCGCTCACCTTCGAGGAATGGAACGCCATGCGGCCGCAGACGATCTTCGTCTCGGCGACCCCGGGGCCGTGGGAGATGGAGGAGACCGGCGGCATCTTCGTCGAGCAGGTGATCCGCCCCACCGGGCTCACCGACCCCGAGGTCGTGATCCGCCCGGTCGAGCACCAGGTCGACGATCTCATGGCCGAGTGCCGCGAGATGGCGGCGAAGGGCCTGCGCGTGCTCGTCACCGTGCTGACCAAGCGCATGGCCGAGGATCTGACTGAATATCTGCACGAGAACGGCATCCGCGTGCGCTACATGCATTCCGACATCGACACCGTCGAGCGCATCGAGCTCATCCGCGATCTCCGGCTCGGTGTCTATGACGTGCTGGTCGGAATCAATCTCCTGCGCGAGGGACTCGACATCCCGGAATGCGGCCTCGTCGCCATCCTCGATGCCGACAAGGAGGGCTTCCTGCGCTCGGAGACCTCGCTCATCCAGACCATCGGCCGCGCCGCGCGCAATGTCGAGGGGCGGGTCATCCTCTATGCCGACACCGTCACGGGTTCGATCGAGCGTGCACTCGCCGAGACCGAACGGCGGCGCAAGAAGCAGCTCGCCTATAATGCAGAGCACGGGATCACGCCGGAGAGCGTGAAGAAGGCGATCGCCGACGTCATCGGCCATGTCGCCGAGTCCGATTATGTCACCGTCGACACCGGTGCGGCCGGCGATGTGCACCGCATCGGCGACAATATCGCGGCGGTCATCGCCGATCTCGAGGCGCGCATGAAGGCCGCCGCCGCCGAGCTCGAATTCGAGGAGGCGGCCCGGCTACGCGACGAGATCCGGCGCCTCGAGGAGGCCGACCTCGCCGTCCGCTCCGGCCTGCCGGCCCTGCCCGCAAGGCGTGGAAGCAGGCGGCATGGGGGACCGGATGCCCACGGCATGCCGAAGGGACGGTCCACCGCCGGCCGCCCCGGCACGCGGGCAAGGAAGGGCAAGTCGAAGACGAAATGGTGATGCCGCCAGCCTGTGTCTTTCACGCCGAGAAACCCCCAAAAGGGGTGTCCCGAGGCACGCGTGGCACCGCCCGTTCGGACTTTGGCAAGCTCGGACCGGACCGCGCCCGGGCGCGCCTTTTTGCATGCCGCACACGCAGAAGCGGTGCCGACCCCTGGCCCTTGCGCCCTCAGCGGCCCGGCAGCACCCCCTCGAGAATGATCGCGCACAGCGAGCGCGCGACCTCCGCATAATCCTGCTTGGTCAGGCGCGGCCGGTCCATTACCGCCTTCACCTGCGGCAGGAAGTCCGCATAATGCTGCGTCCCCGCCCAGATCAGGAAGATCAGGTGATAGGGGTCGACCGGTCGCAGCTTGCCGGCATCGATCCAGCCCTGGATCACAATCGCCTTGCGCCCCACGACCTCGCGCAGCTCGGTCTGGAGATAGGACTTGACGAAAGGCGCGCCCTGCAGGATCTCGGTCGCGAACAGGCGCGATGCGACCGGAAACTTGCGCGACATCTCCACCTTTTCGCGAATGTACTTGCACAGCTCCTCGCCCGGATCGCCGTCGGGATCGAGCTCGGACAGCGGCGCCAGCCAGTTTTCCAGCGTCCGCGTCAGCACCGCCACATAAAGATCGCGCTTGCGCTTGAAATAATAATGGAGATTGGGCTTCGACATGTCGGCGCGTTCGGCGACCTTGTCGATCGTCGCGCCATGATAGCCATAGCGGGCGAAAATTTCCTGCGCCGCGTCGAGAATGCGGCGCTCGTTTTTCGCCTGAATCCGGGTCTTCCGCGCCGGGGCGTCATTGTTGATACGGATCACCATGAGCGTTTCCCCTTTGCTGCCATGACGCCTTCAGGCAAGGCTTCGCGTCACCCGTCGGACTTCGCCGGCCCTAGTCACCGACCGTCGTCTCCGGCAATCGACCCGACTCCTCCCGCATGACATCGGCCAGCAGCCTATCGACCGCCTTGCGATACGGCAATGCCGTCTGTGCACCGGTCACCGTACACGCCAGCGCGCCGGCGGCGCAGGTGAAGGCAAGCGCCTCGGGCTGC
>JBHHTO010000274.1:0-2861 GCA_046753425.1 Rhodothalassiaceae bacterium
GCGGGAACGCCGAATGCCGCCGGCGCGACCGCAAAATCGGGGAGCGCGAAATTCGCGATGACGATTTCCGGCGGCAAGGGGGTGGCGGACCCGGATGGCCCGGCGCCCGCCTGCGGCGCGGCGGCTGCGGGCGGTCTTAGGAGCCTGCCGCGGGCCACCGTGAGCCGGTCGATCCAGAGGCGCCCGCGGAGGAGGGCGCCCGGCCGCCATGCGACGACAATGTCCGCGAGCGTGAGCACCAGTCCCTCGGCATCCGAATAGTGGAGTGCCGCCAGCCGCGGCCGGTTCCAGAGCGAGCCACCGAGGCCCTCGAGGGCGATGCCCGCGGCGGCGAGGCTGCGGTTGAGGCGCGAGAGGAGCCACTCATGGCCGCTGCGACTGTCGAGCCAGACGAGAAAGAGCCCGCTCGCCAGGGCGGCGAGCAGGACAAGGCCCGCCGCCGCTGCGGCGACGCGGCGCAGAACCGGCACAATCCCTCCCGGCTTCGGATCATCGGCGGCGGCGATCAAAAACTCTGCCCCAGGCTGATATAGAGTTGCAGGCGGTCCTCGCCCGGACGCCGGTTCAGCGGAAAGGCGACGTCGATACGGATCGGCGCGAAGTCGGTGAAATAGCGCAGGCCGAGACCGGCGCTCCAGCGCAGGCGATCGAACTGCGGCAGGGTCTGCTCCCAGACCTCGCCGCCATCGACGAAGGGGACGATGCCGAATCGCCTGCCGAGGCGGCTGCGCATCTCGAAGGACAATTCGAGCAGGGATCGGCCGCCGAGAGGGTCGCCATCGGCATCGAGCGGGCCAACATTGCGAAAGCCGAAGCCGCGAATCGAGCCGCCGCCGCCGGCAAAGAAGCGACGATTGGCGGGCAGGCGGTCGCGTGCCGCGCCGCTGACCGAGCCCAGCCGCAGTCGCTGCGCGAGAGTGACCGATTCGCCCAGCAGCCCTTCATAGGCGCTCGCTTGCAGCTCGCTTTTCAGGAAGGAAAAGAGCGTGTCCTGCAGCGCCAGATGCGGCGTCACGCCAAGGCGCACATAACCGCCGCGCCTGGGGTCGAGAAGATCGTCGCGGCTGTCCCACGCGACGGCGAGCGGCAGGGCCGACAGCAGGAAGGTGCGCGAGCCCTGCAGGTCATCGACATTGCTGAGAGTGACCTCGCCCTGTCCGGTGAGGGTCCAGCGCGCGCCAACATGACGCTCGAGGCCGAGACGGGAGCGGAATTCGAGGCTGTCGAAGGCGTCGCTGCTTTCGCGCACGAGCCCGGCGCCGGCGGTCAGCGTCTGGCCGCGGCGGCGGAAGTCGGGCTTGCGGAAATCGGCAGTGAGCGATTGCTCGATCTCCGCCCCGGTAAGCGTCAGGGTCAGTCTCTCGCCGGCACCAAGAAGATTGCGATGCTCCCATGAGACGTCGCCGCCTGCGCCCTCGCTGGTGGAAAAGCCGGCGCTGACGGCGATCGTGCGCAGGCGCGCCGGTGCCAGTGTCACGCGCAGGTCGGCGGGAAGCGGCCGCGTCTTCTTGTGCAGCGCCGCTGCCGGCTCCGCAAAGTCAATGGCGACGGCGGAAAAAAGGCGGGTCCCGATCAGCGTCCGGCGATAGGCGTCGACAAGCCGGCGGTCATAGGGTGTGCCGGCAGTCCAGGGAACGAGCCGCGCCAGATAGCCGCGATCGACATCATCGGCGCCGGTGAAGAAGACCGTGCCGAACAGGAGCTGCGGCCCGGCTGCAATGTGATAGCGGACGGTGGCGCTGTTGGTCGCATGGTCGATCACCACCTCGCGCGGGCGGGCCTCGGCGAGCGGATGACCAAGCTCCTGCAGACGGTCGAGGATCCCTTTCTCGGCGGCGAGAATATCGGCGGCCCGCGACGGGTCGCCGGGATGCAGCGAAAGCGAACCCTTGAGGGCCCGCAATACCGCGTCGCCCGGCGGCGGTCCCGCGAAGACGGTTTCCACTTCTGCAATCCGGTAGCGCGCGCCGCTCGTCACTTCCAGGATGACGCGGAGCGGGTGCTGCGTGGCGTCGATGTCAAAGGCGATCTCTGCGTCATAAAAGCCTTCGGAACGCAGAAAACGGATCAGATCTGCGCGATCCTCGTCGATGCGGGCGCGCAGCGCGCCGTAGAAGCGCGGCGGGTCGGCCTCGGAGCGCTTGAGCCCGGAGTGCCGGAGGAGCAGCGCTTGAAGCGCCGGGTCCGCGCCCGCAATCTCGACATGATAGGGGATGGTGCCGGATGATGCCGCTGCCTGTGGCACATTCTGTGCAGCCGTGACCTTTGCGGACGCAACGAACAGGGTGGCGATGGCGAGGAGAAAAGGTGTCACCCGGTATATGATCACGCTGCATCGCCTCCTGCCAGCTCTTGCGCGTGCTTATGCCAACAAAGCGTGGCCCGACCAAGCCGGATTCGGGGCAATCCCGTAACGCCACGCAAAGCCGTCAACAGCCGTGACGGATTAGGACTTTCTTCAGACTCTTTCCGGATCTTGGCCTCAGGGGGTGACCTCGTGGCGAGTGGTGAAAAGGAGTTCGATCTATCCTTAACAGAAACTAAGCAATTCTATGGAAAAATAAGCCCATGGACGAGGGAGCACGACTTGCCTCCCCGGGGGGCGATACCGGCGAGGAACCGTCGGCGCGCAAGCGCACGGGCAAGGGCGGGCACGGCACAGCGACGCGGAGCGCCGCTGTTGTGCCGCGCGGCCTTGCCTTCGATGCCTATTGCTCGGTCGCCTGGGTGCTTCATTTCGTCGTCGCCCAGTGCCGGTTTCTCGATCCGGGTCTGGCCCGCCGGGTGGCTGCCGATGCGGCCGCCGTGCCGCCGCCCCTGCCCGCGGAAGGCGGCCTTCCGCGGACGCGTCCGCGCTCCGA